>JAPULM010000081.1 GCA_027294925.1 bacterium | reverse complement strand
GCCATGTCGGTGAGCGGTCCGTAGAAGGCAACGTAAAGCGGTCTTTTGTCGTCCTTCATTGCCTCCTCGATGATTAGACGGGCGCCGGGCGAGTCAACGGGCGTCGATTCGTCCGGGATGGCGTGCGTCGCGCCAGCTTCGACCCGTACCTCCCCTTCGAGGTCCATCAGGCGCAGAAGCAGCGTGGTTTCGTCGTAACTATCCTGCATGCTTGTGGCTGATTTACGTGTCCCAAAATGGGCGGGAATGATGCCGTGAAGGTCGAATGACGGCGTCAACACGGCGTGTACGATTGCATATTGGTCGTCTGCCTCGTTCTTGGCGTCTGTGTTGACGATGACGCGTTGCTTGGCGTCTGCGGGAAAGTCCAATCAAAAACCGTAAAATCACTCATTGGGTAAACTCCTATTTCTTAATCTTGTCTAAAGGAAGCGTGCTGCCGGGTTGTCGCCGGGCGCGACGTTGACCCGGCGTGTCTGGCGACAGATCGTGGACATTAAAAACGGCTCAAACCAGCATAATGACTGGATTAGATGCACCTCTCAAAATGTACGATATTTGTGCTCTGGGTGAACGAAGTAAGCGTATAAAATCGTGTGTATGCGCCCCGAGTGCCAATCCACCTGACCTCCAGCCCAATGAAAGCTTTGGTGTGGCTAGGGGCGACTTATACACCAGTCTGCGCGTTCGGCGAACTCCGCCTGATAGTCGGAACGCCACTTGGAGATGCTCGACGGACCAGGCCCATCAACATAGTGATTGGTGTTCCCGTCGCGCTTGAATTGTCCGCCCCAGCTTTCCTGGGTGGGGTCATCGGGATCGTTCAACCCGCGGTTCGCACTCACCAGCCACAGGAACGAAGGCGAATCCCCTTCACACACCCCGGTGCATCCCATCCCTTCGTGCGGATACACATCGCAGAGAGGTCCGTGGTTATTGCGAATGTTCTCGTTGACCCAGGCGAGGTTCGAAATCGGATCACGTCCGCCGAAAATCCCCTGGTAAGTCTTTTGCGAGTGAATGATGAACAACTTTGGGAAATTATCGCGCAACCAACCAATCGTGCCATCTTGGGTCGCGATTTGATGGATACGTAACTTGCTTAGGAACGTTTCTAGGTCGGCAGCGCTACGCGTATTCTGTACCTTCCACACCGCTTGCGCTACAACGCTGCAATCGCCCCAGACGCCAATATAGACCGGACGCGGATCGGGCTTGTCCACGATGCTGATGATCGCCTCCGAAGCCTCACTGTCTTTGCCTTCACCAATATTGACAGTGCCCTTTTTGCCCCAGGTGCCGCTACGGCCCTGGAAAGTAACCGAACGCAGATAATCCGGGGTTGGATACAATTGATCATGTTTTTTCAGGTTCTCATATACCGTTTCGTAGCGGTCGATCACATCCAGTATGTTTTGTTTCTTGGCTATGTTGGCAAAGGTACCCGATGAAGCTATCAGTGCTTCGATGTCAAACTCATTGGCATACAACAGGAAGCGGACTATCGGCTGCATATCATCCGGGTCGCTCTTTTGATCGTTGGGTACGTTGCCACCCTTGACGACGCCAATCGGGGGAAAGTCCGACGTCATGATGACACGCAGTCTCTTGGCGTTTGCGACCGCCTGCACCTTTTGGCCGGACTGCGAGCCAATCTGATCGGCTTTCAATGCGCCCTGCACATTGGGGTCCGTGCCTCAGCAGCATGGGAAATCAGGAATGCCATCATGATAGGTACCATGACGATGACAACATAGATACATTGGTTAGCCTCATTCATCATTTGCCTCCCTTTCACGTAAACTATTGTGTGTGTTCGGCAACGTAAAAAAGACCATCTAATCAGATGGTCTTTCGTTTGTCATGGGCCAAGTTGCTTATCGGGCTTTGATGTTAGCCCAGGTGGTTGTGAATTTGCCAGAGGCATCGACATCAAATGAGTCTAATAGCCCTCGCTCCATAACGGTCTTAATGTCTGCCTCTTCAAGCGCTACGCTAAAGATTGCGACTTCGTCGATGAGTCCATTAAAATGCCATCCATTGTTACCCGCGCTTCCTATCGTCAGATCCCTGGTGGTGTCCGATAATTCAAGATCTAGGAATTGCTTCTCGTTGCCAAGTTCAGTGGCATCGACGTACATTTTTCCAATCGAGTCTCCGACTGTAATGGCGATGTGATACCATTCACCCTTATCAAATTGAAAATTGCGTCCATTCAGATTATTTCCACCGCCTGCCCATCCACCAGCTCCTTTGCCAAAGCAAGTATAGTTAAAACCTTGGCCACCATTCCGGTTGTCATGAGAGAACCACCATCCGGCATGTGGTACAAGCGCATCAGGATAGCCTTTTGCGGCAATTGTAAACAAATTTCCCGTTGCGCCCTTGTAATCAACGGCATCAAATCTGACCCAGGCCATAACGGTAAGTTCTTCAGTAATATCCATCGTCTTGCCATTCCCACAATTCACATGAGCTGCTAAACCATCAAACTCCAGCGCACTGCCGAATTTCCCTTCCTCCCATTTGGGCTTACTCATGAGATCGCCATGATTATCGTTGCCAGAGGAATCATTGGCAACCTTGCCGCCATCCTCATCAAACAGCCACATGCCCGCAATCGTTTCGGGGTCAATCTTGGCTTCGCTTAAAACGGCAAACAACATACTCGCAGCAAACAAAACAACCATACCAATCAA
>JAPULM010000080.1 GCA_027294925.1 bacterium | reverse complement strand
GGGAGTGTGAGCCGCAACCCTGGTGGACCGAGCGTGATGATCCCCAAAGGCGAACCCTGGCGCCGGGTGTATCTTCTCCTGGACTGACCTTCGACACATCGCGGAGACGATTATGCGAATGACCGCCCTAATCCTTGCCGCCATGCTTCTGACCGCCGGCGCGGCCGCCCACGAACTCAAGGTCGCCACGTGGAACATCGAGCACTTGCTCGACAGCATAGGCGAAGGCCTTAATCCGCGTGACCAGGCTGACTTCGACCGCCTAAAGATCTATGCCGAGATCCTAGCCGGCTTTGCCACGGGCAGACCAAGCTCTTCAATGAGATCCGGTAGGGGGTGGTTCGCCAAGGTCATTAAGTCGCTATCCGCGATTGGTGGACTTGCGGTGGATCATGTCGGTGGCCATGTGCGCGCTGTCCAAGGCGCCGATCTGCCAGCCGGGCCAATAGCTGAACCAGTCTCCAGCCACGAACACCTTGCTGTTGATCGGATCGGCGTTGGCCATATCCGTGAACACTTTCGGCTGGGTCTTGAAGGTGTCGTTTGCCCAACCACCGGCCTGATAGGGCATCTTGGCCCAAGCGATGGTGACCCCGTTATCGGCGAACACCTTCTCGCGGAAGCCGGGGTGCAGCTTCTCTCCGCCGGCCAGCGCCGCCTCGATCCGCTCGCTCCTGCTCAGCTCCTGAAACTCGGTGGCGTCCGCGGCCCGGTTGTAGGCGCCGGTCAACACCCCGGTCGGGCTGTTGAAGCTGTAGGACGGGTACCAAATCTGGTTGATGATGTCCTTGGTCCAGCTGATGCCGCCATAGATCCGATCTTCATCCTCCCAGAACCGCGACCGGCCCTGCCAGCCGACCTTGCAGGCGGGGGTGATGTAGACGCTGGACAGGATCTGCTTGACCGTCGGGTTCAGGAAATTCCCGCCAAGCTGGGCCAGCAACGGCGCCGACAGGGTCGCGACCACATAGTCGATACCCTCGATCCTCCCTTTGCCGGTAACGACCGTCACCTTGTCCCTCACCACATCGATTGAGGTGACCGGTTCGCCCGACGTGATCAGACTGTCGACTGTCTTGCCTTGGTCCGATATCGGCGCGCGCTGGAAGCCCTTGACGATCATGTCCATGCCGTTGGCCGGCTGCATCAGCGAAGCCTGCCAGAAATATTCGAGATTGTTGAACATCTCGCTATTCCAGAAGTCCGAGTTCAGCACCTCGTCGAGGCTGAGCGTGGGCCACGGCCGACCCGGAGTCTTCACGTTGCCGGGCTGAACCCGAAATCCCGCGCGGGGATACCCGATGGTGGCACTGCCGCGATAGACCAGCGCGGCGTCCTCGGCGCTCAACTGCCCGAAATGCTGCAGCATGCCGAGGAAGGCATCGACCTCCGACGGATCGACCAGCTTGTCCAGCGCCCCCTGGTTCTGCACCTTGGCCATCATCTCCGATAGATGGCCGCGCAAATCGTTCTTCAACCGCCTGAGCTGCACCGGTTTTCCACCGTTCCAGGAATCGTTCTGCATCAGATTGGCGGCGTCGTAAAACAGATAGGGCTGCAGCTTCACGTGCAGCTCCTTGCAATAGTCGATCAGCCGCTCATGGTGCTGGGGAATGCGGCCGGGACCGGCGTTCAGGTAGTTGTCCGGACTGTTCGGTGCCACGTCGTCGACCTGCTCGAACTTCACGATGGTGGGGTGGTTCCAATCCCACTCGCGATAGCTGTCGCCATTGCGCAGCGTCAGGCTGCGACCACCAATATGCTTGGTCGCCTCCAGGATCTTGACATCAGCGCCGGCGCGGGCCAGCCGCATCCCGGCGCACAGCCCGGCCAGACCAGCGCCGACCTGGTCGCCTCCGGTATTCCTATGGGTCTTGCAAACGAGGCGGCACGCACGCTGGGCCAGAACAAGACGGCAATCTCCAACCTCGTCTTACCGCAACATCAAGACGACAATGAAATCCGCTCAGGTCTCTTTACCGGTGGGGCCTACTTGGTAGGCGTTTTTTTCCCGTCCTGCCGTATTTCTTTCTTCCTGTCTCGCTCATTGCCTTGCCCTGCTCGATCGCCTTGGCCTGCTTGTGTCTGACCCTCGTCGCCACTGTGGTGGCGATGTTGTCCGGTATCTCCATGGGGCAAAAAGTCGTCGAGATGGTCGTCTTGGGCTTCACCGCTGCAGGGTTGTCCTACGGTTTTGGCACCCTTATGCGGTCCGTTTTCGGTCTCGGTGTGGAGGGGTAATGGTCCCGCGGCACGACCGTGCCTGGTGAGAGGGTGGCGTCCCAGTCACGGCGAAGCATGGCATACACCACGCTGTCGACGAAACAGTCATAGAGCCGCTCTGCTTCACGCAGCATCCCTTCACGGGTGAACCCGAGACGTTGCGGGATGGCCAAGCTCTTCACGTTGCCCGGTGCGGCACGGATTTCGACGCGATGCAGTCCTAACTCCACAAAGGCGTAGTTGACGAGGGCCCGACAACTCTTGGTCATAATGCCGCGTCCTTGATAATCCGGTCGCAACCAGTAACCGATCTCCGTGAGCAAATTCGTCCAATCGATCCGGTCGATGCCGATGACACCGGCGACGTGCCCTTGGAAGGTAATGCGGCAGGACAGCCCGTTTTCCTCGGCGTGCTGATCGAGAGTATAGTGAATAAAACTTCGTGTATCCTGAACGCTTTGGGCCGCGTCTACCCAGGGCAACCATTGTCGCAAATACGTACGTGAGGCATCGACCAAGGCAAAGATGGCTTCGGCATCAGACACCTCTAACATCTTGAGCGTGATACGGTCGTCGATGTTACACTCGAACATGCCGTCTCCTCGTGCTTTCCCCAGCGCTCTTACTGTGCCCATGGAGGGAAAAACATGACCTCTCCAACTACAACCTCGGCCAATACGAAGTCAAAGCATAGGTTCCCAAAAATGCTCTGGAACAATTCTCCTCTCGCTTCCGGAAAAATCTGGCCAGTATTGCCCATCTCACCATGAACGGTCCCGCGGCGCTACCTCTTGTCGGTGATGCGCAGACAATGCCACTCGCAGATCATGTCATAGACCTTATTATCACTTCACCGCCCTATGCGAACGCGATCGATGACATGCGAGCCCACAAGTTCTCTCTAGTATGGTTCGGCAAGTCCATCGAGCATTTGTCTCAACTGCGTGCGACCTACATCGGCTCCGAGCGCCTGAGTAGTACACCAGGCATGATGCTCCCAGACAGACCGGAGAGAATTATGCGGCAATTGGCAGAGCGTGATGGCAGTAAAAGCAAGATGCTGCGCAAGTACTTCAGCGAAATGCAGGCTGTGCTAGCAGAAATGTACCGTGTCTTGCGCCACGATGCAGCCGCGATTGTCGTGGTGGGGCCATCCGTGATGCGTGGCATAAATGTGCAGACCCACTATTGTCTCGCTGACATGGCCGCTGGGCTTGGTTTTGACGTCGTTGGCGTCGTCCGACGCATCTTAGATCGCAATAAGCGCATGATGCCGGCTCGATTTGGCACAAAGACCAATGCGACGATAGAACAACGGATGCATGAGGAGTACGTCATAGGTCTTTTAAAACCCTGAGGCGGGTTGCGGCCAAAAAAATTGAGGCAACCCCCACAAAACCC
>JAPULM010000008.1 GCA_027294925.1 bacterium | reverse complement strand
GACCTTGAATGAAGAACGATCTCTGCTGGTTTATTTACCGGAGAGTTACCATTCCTCGGATTTCCGGTATCCTGTTTTCTACCTTCTGGACGGTGACTCAGAGTTCTTTCACCAAACCGGCATCGTCGAGTTTCTCGCGGTAACGGGACAGATACCTGAGTTGATCGTCGTGGCCATCGCGAATACAGTCCGCAGCCGAGATCTTACTCCGCCATCAGAAGATGGAGACGAAACTGCTTTTTGGCCGGCAGTCGGTGGCGCAGACCGTTTTCTCGAGTTTTTTCGCGATGAGCTGATACCATTCGTCAACGATCGTTACCGCACCAATCAGTACCTCATCATTCGCGGTCAATCCTTTGGCGGTTTGCTGGCGCTTGTCCGACAGCGTGATGGCGAGCGATTTGAGGGACTGGCGCCGTTTGCCAAGCTCTGTCTCCAAGGCTTCCAGGCGCTCTTCATGTTGGTCCCATGACTGTTGTTCGCTGGCAATAGTGTCCCGGTGTTGCAGAATCTCCGCAATCGTTTTGCCGTACTTGCGCTTCAAACGCGCCACCACGGCCAGGCGGTCCTCAATGGCTTGCAAGCGCGCCGGATCGACATCCATGCGTGCACCATAATCCCGCACGCTGTGCACCACCTCCTCAATCACGTAAAGGCTTTCCTGCACATCATGGCGCAGCGGCTCTTGCTGGGGGTCGAGGGCGGCGAGTTGGGCGAGCTTGTCGAGTGCCACGGTGAGCATCTCCGAGGCCGAAGACTCATTGCGATAGAGGGCGGCATACACCTCCTGGGAGAGGGCGTAGAGTGTCTCAGCGTTCATGAGCAGGTGGCGCTCCTGATGCGAACGTGCTTCTTCGTCGGCGTGGAGCTGTGCCTGGTCGATCTCTTGGAGCTGGAATTGGATCAGATCTTGACGTTGCAGACGCTCTTGCTCCGTGCGCTGTAGGTGCTGATATTCCTGCTGCAGCTCGTGATAGTGCTGATACGCTTGGCGCAGAGCGGCCACATCCTCAGAGAGTTTCCCAAAGGCATCGAGGAGCGCGCGTTGCTGTTCCTGCTGTAAAAGGGTGTGATGCTGATGTTGTCCGAGGATATCCACGAGGTGTTGACCGAGACCCTGAAGCATGGCCAGGGTGGCCAGATTGGCATTAATGTAGCACCGGCTCCCATTTTTGGTGACGACGCGCTTCAGGAGGAGGTGGGACTCGTCGAGCTCGATGCCCAGCGTGTGCAGCTCCTGCTGCAGGTCCGAGCGGCCGGAGATGTCAAACAAGGCTTCGATCAGTGTCGGTTTGTCCTGGGCGCGGATCAAATCGGTGTGGGCACGCTGCCCCAGCACCAGTGCCAAGGCGCCAATGATCATGGATTTGCCGGTGCCGGTTTCACCCGTGAGAACGTTGAAACCAGGGCCAAATTCGACCACGATATGGTCGATGAGCGCATAGTTTTCGATGTGTAGCTGCACTAGCATATAACATCCGGTCGCGTTCTGATGGCTTCACCCCATTTCAGCTTGGCGCGCAATACTTGAAAGTACCGATCGAGTTTGGTCGTACGGATCAACTGAATGGGCCGGGGGGCCTGTCGAATTTCTACCACGTCGCCGTGGTGGAGTGCGAGGCCAACTTGACCGTCGAGGGTTACCAGAACATCTTCATCGGGCGTTTGCAAAATAACCTCGATTTTCGCTGTATCCGGAAGCACAATGGGTCGATGACTCAAAGTGTAGGGGCAGATAGGCGTGAGAATCAAGGCATAGATGTTGGGATAAAGAATGGGGCCGCCAGCCGCCATGGAATAGGCCGTGGACCCTGTCGGAGTCGAAACGATCAAGCCGTCTGCACGGTAGGTGGTGAGATACAGATCATCCACGTAAATTTCCAACGACAGAATGCGGGCCAGGGCTCCTTTATTAATGACCACATCGTTCAGCACCACCGGCTGGGGAAGGCGTTCGCCCTGGTGGTAGACACACGTTTGCAGTCGCACGCGCTCCTGGATGGCGTAGTCACCCTCTAGCACTTTTTCGAGTCGGATAAACAGCTCCTGTGTCGTCGTCTCGGTCAGGAAACCGAGACTACCTAAGTTGACACCCAAGATGGGCACGTTGTGTGTTTCGATCAAGCGGGCAACGCTGAGGAGGGTGCCATCACCACCGAGCACCAGGAGCAAATCGACCAACGCAGGTATGGCCTCTCGAGGATGGCAGGAGGCTTTCCCTACACCCACACCTGCACCAATAGCCGCAGCGGTATCACTATCGAGGCACACGTCGACCGACCGTTGCTCACACCAGGCAAGAATTTGGTGCAGCAACGCGGGGAGGCCTTGCGCATGGGGTTTGGCGATCACACCGATACGCTTCACACCTACCCTCCTGGGTGGAAAACTTCGCGGTCGTTATGCTGGGGGCCGTCGCTCATACGCCACGATCGTCTGACCATAGCAGCACTGCTCCCGTAGATGTGAGGATAACGAGCATGGTAGCATAGCGCTCTGTGGACAACAAGAAATTTCTGCTCGACGGGGCCTCGGTCTGATTGGCACGCCGAAAGTCCTTGATTTGCGCTGCGGTGCCCTACCGTGACGCATCCGGGTTAGCTCCTTGTGGCAAAGGCCAGGCGGGCACACAGTGCCTGCAGATGGACAGTACAGCGCACCTGTGTGCCCAAGCTGCAATGGAGCAAAAATTCACGATTCCCCTTCGCACCCAAGAGAGGGGAGACAATCCCATCCCGCACTCCGAGTCCGCAGGCCTGGGCCGCGATGAGGACGTCGAGTAAGGCCCGATGGTGTTGCGTGGCGTCTCGCACGACCCCACCTTTGCCAACCTGACCTTTGCCGACTTCGAATTGAGGTTTGATCAGGGCCACGACATCGGCGTGCGGCGCTAGGAGTTTGACCAATCCTGGCAAGAGCAGGCGTAGTGAGATAAAGGAGACGTCGATGGTCAGCAGGGTGGGGCGCTCTGGGAGATCCGGTGCTTGCAAATAGCGAGCGTTGGTGCGCTCATACACGACAACGCATGGATCGTTGCGCAGGCGCCAGTGCAGTTGGCCATAGCCGACATCGACGGCGTATACGCGCTGGGCGCCAGCTTGCAAGAGACAGTCCGTGAAGCCTCCGGTGGAGGCGCCGATATCCAGCGCCAGGCGCTGACGCACATCGAGTCCGAAAGCAGTCAGGGCGGCGGCGAGTTTTTCCCCGCCGCGACTCACATAGCGTTGAGGAGATTTGAGCAGGGTCAGCACGGCTTGAGGTGACACGAGCGTGCCAGCACCTGTGACCCGCTGTCCGTCCACGGCAATGGCGCCAACAAGCACCAGAGCGTGGGCTTGGGCCCGACTTGGCGCCAACCCGCGTTGCCATACTAAAGTGTCGAGACGTTGCCGTTCAGACATGTTGCAAGGTATGGACCGTGCGCCGCCGCTGATGCAGCGCCTCTTAGAGGTTGCGCGAAACCACATAGGCGGCGATTTGCCGCAGGCGTTCGGCACGCGGGCCAAAATCGGCCAGAGCACCGAGAGCCAGCTGGACTAACTCTGTCGCACGTTGGCGCGAGGCCTCGACGCCTAAGAGGGCTGGATAGGTGATTTTTTCTTGCTGGACGTCGTGTCCCACGTCTTTGCCCAGGAGGTTCGCATCGCCTTCAACATCGAGGAGGTCATCGGCAATCTGGTACGCCCAGCCAATGTGGTGCCCGTATGTTTGTAACGCCTGCACCTGCTCCGGTGTGCCTCCACCCAAAAGCCCACCGATGGTAACAGTCGCCTCAATGAGCGCCGCGGTTTTATGGCGATGGATATATTCAAGCACGTCAAGACCGACCGCGTGCCCAGCCGCATCGATATCCACGACCTGGCCGCCAATCATGCCGAAACTCCCGGCCGCGCGTGCTAAACGATGGCTTACCTGGAGCAACACGGCGGCGGAGAAGTGTGCGCTCAGCACCGGACTACTAAGGAGTTCAAAGGCATGCGTCAACAGCGCATCCCCCACCAGGATCGCCATCGCCTCCCCATAGACGATATGGTTGGTCGGATGGCCACGCCGATAGGCGTCGTCGTCCATGGCGGGGAGATCATCGTGGATCATCGAATACGTATGCACGTATTCCACCGCGCAGGCGGCTGGAAGCACGGCGGTCATCTCACCCCCGACGGTTTCGCTGGCGGCAAGCAGCAGAATGGGCCGGAGGCGCTTGCCGCCGGCAAACATGCTGTAGCGCATCGCATCCATCAACCGCGGCGGATAGTTCTCAAGGGATGGGAGTAATTGATCCAAGGCAGCTTCCACCCACTCCTGCTGCTGACGTAGATACTCCTCCAGGGGCTCCATGTCGTGCTCCACTCCTCCCGTTGGGCCGACGGGGTGAGATGCTCCTCCCCATGGTGACTTGGGGCGTCATCAGGCAGGATAAAAGGCTCTGCTGCCAAAGTACCATCAGCCTTGGTGAGCAAGACATCGATCCGTTTCTCCGCTGCCTGCAACTGTTGATTGCAATGCCGGGAGAGCGAGACACCTTCTTCGAAGAATTGCAGCGATTTATTGAGATCAAGGTCTTCGGTTTCTAATGCTTCAACGATTTCCTCAAGACGTTTCAAAGCCTGCTCGAAGGTCAGGTCGGCCATGGTTTGGCTCCTTCTGGTGTATCTCCTCAACGGTACAGGTAAGCTGCCCATCACTCAGGAGCACCTCCAC
>JAPULM010000079.1 GCA_027294925.1 bacterium | reverse complement strand
TGCATCAACATCGCATTGAGAAGCTTCTGGTGGTGGATGTGAATTTTCACCTGAAAGGGCTGATAACCATCAAAGACATCGAGAAGCGTAAGAAGTATCCGAATGCCTGTAAGGATGAGTTTGGGCGCTTACGGGTTGGGGCTGCTATTGGTTTGACGCCGGATCGTGATGAACGTCTGGCGGAGCTGATGCGCTGTGGGGCTGATGTGATTGTCGTCGATACGGCGCATGGTCATGCTTCTGGCGTTTTGGCCATGGTGGAGACGATTAAAAAGGCCCAGGCCGAGTTGCAAGTCATCGGAGGCAATGTGGCCACGGCTGAAGCCACGCGTGATTTGATCAATGCCGGAGCGGATGCCGTGAAAGTGGGTATGGGGCCTGCCTCTATTTGTACCACCCGGGTGGTGGCCGGTATTGGCGTACCGCAACTGACGGCCATTCAACAATGTGCTCGAGTTGGTGAGCAGTATGACGTGCCGATTATTGCAGATGGCGGTATCAAATACTCCGGGGACGTGACGAAAGCATTGGCGGCCGGGGCGCATTCGGTGATGATCGGCAGTTTGTTTGCCGGCACTGAGGAGAGCCCGGGGGAACGGGTGTTGTACCAAGGCCGTAGTTATAAGGTTTACCGAGGCATGGGCTCGCTTGGGGCGATGGCCGGCGGCCGAGGTGATCGATATTTCCAAGGTGATGAGCAGAACCTCAGCAAATTGGTACCTGAAGGGGTAGAGGGGCGTATCCCCTTCAAAGGTATGTTGTCGGATGTGGCGTATCAGTTACTAGGCGGTCTACGCGCTGGCATGGGGTACTGCGGTTGCCGTACGCTTGCAGAACTACGCCAGCAAGCACGCTTCATACGTATTACCAATGCTGGTTGGCGCGAGAGTCATGTACATGATGTCATTGTGACGCAAGAAGCACCGAATTACCAAATAGACTAACCTTGCATTGCGGAGGTCGTATGAGTTTCGTTCATCTCCATCTGCATACTGAGTTTAGTTTGCTTGATGGCGCCAACCGGATTAATGACCTACTTGACCGCGCGCAGGAGCTGCAGATGCCGGCGGTTGCCATAACCGACCACGGCAACTTATTTGGCGCGATGAAATTCTACAAAGCGGCGAAAGCGCGAGGTATTAATCCGATTGTGGGGTGTGAGGCCTATATTTCGCCCACCACGCGGTTTGACCGTTCGATGCAAGGCCAGAAAGCGACGTCACATCATATTACCCTGCTGGCGACGAATTATCGGGGCTATCAGAATCTGTCGCATCTCATTAGTAAAGCCTATTTGGAGGGGTTTTATTACCGGCCACGTATCGATAAAGAATTGTTAGCCGAGCATGCCGAAGGGTTGATTGGTTTAAGCGGTTGCCTGAAAGGCGAAGTCAATAGCCATATCCTGCAAGGTCAAACACAACAGGCGATGGATGCGGTGGATACCTATCGGCAGATTTTTGGGCCTGATAATTTCTATCTAGAGCTGATGTCGCATGGTGTCACTGGGCAAACCGCGGCCAATCAACAACTGATTGCGTTTAGCCGCGATATGGGCGTACCGCTGGTGGCGACGAACGATTGCCACTACTTGCACCGTGGTGATGCGGCGCCGCATGATATTTTGTTATGCATTGGCACGGGTAAAACTGTGCATGACCCGAACCGTCTGCGGTATAGCCAAGAGGAATTTTATTTTAAGACTGCTGAAGAGATGTATGAGCTGTTCGCTGAGGCGCCGCAAGCTTATCAAAATACGTTAGCCATTGCGGAGCGCTGTGATCTGCATTTGCCGTTCGGCAAGCCACTGCTGCCGAAGTATCAGACACCTGATGGCTTGTCGTTGGAGGTGTATCTGGACCAGGTGACGCGTCAAGGGTTGGAGGCGCGCTTGCGTGCCATCCGCCAGCGCGGCGACGTTGACGAGTCATTGTACTGGGAACGCCTGGATAGTGAACTCGACATCATTCGGACCACAGGTTATGCGGGTTACTTTCTGATTGTGTGGGATTTTATCCGCTATGCCCGCGAGCGTGAAATTCCGGTAGGACCTGGCCGCGGCTCGGCGGCGGGTAGCTTGGTTGCCTACGCTTTACGCATTACCGATATTGACCCGCTTGTTTACAACCTGATGTTTGAACGCTTTTTAAATCCTGAGCGTGTGACCTTGCCGGATATTGACATTGATTTTTGTATGGAACGGCGGGACGAGGTCATTCAGTATGTAACGCAGAAGTACGGGAAGGACAATGTTGCCCAGATCATCACGTTTGGCACCATGCTCGCTAAGGGCGCGCTACGTGACGTCGGGCGGGCCTTGGACATTCCCTACAATGAGGTTGACCGTATTGCCAAGTTGGTGCCGAATCGTCTGAATATTACGCTTGCTGAGGCTATTCAGGAAGAGCCGCGTCTGCAAGAATTGCAAAAGAACGATCCGCAGGTGGGGCGCCTGCTCGATACGGCGCGTCGCTTGGAGGGGTTAACGCGGCATGCCTCCGTACACGCGGCAGGGGTGGTGATTTCGCCCACGCCGTTGATTGATATTGTGCCGTTGTACAAAGCGGCGAAGGGCGAGGCGGTGACGCAGTACGCCATGGATGACATCGAGGGCATGGGGCTCTTAAAGATAGATTTCCTGGGCCTACGGACGCTTACGGTGCTGCATGATGCGGTGCAGATGATTAAAGACAATCACGCTCTCGAGATGGATATGGACAACCTGCCGCTTGATGATGCCGAGACCTATCGTCTGTTGTCGGAGGCGCGCACCATCGGCGTTTTTCAGCTGGAAAGCCGTGGCTTGCGCGACCTCCTACGCAAGCTCCAACCGCAAGTGTTCGAAGATCTAGTGGCCTTGGTTGCCTTGTATCGTCCGGGACCGCTAGGCAGCGGTATGGTCGACGATTTTATCGAGCGACGGCACGGACGTCATGAGATTGCCTATGTGTTGCCGGAACTTGAGCCGATTTTGCGTTCCACCTATGGCGTGATAGTGTTTCAAGAGCAAGTGATGCAGATTGCCACGACGCTGGCCGGCTTTACGCCTGGCAGCGCCGATCTGTTGCGTCGTGCGATGGGCAAGAAAAAAGCCGAGGCGATGGATGAGCAGCGCGAAAGTTTTGTGCGTGGCGCGGTGCACAAAGGCCATCCTGAAGACAAAGCGGCGCATATCTTTGATCTCATGGCCTATTTTGCAGGTTATGGCTTCAACCGCAGTCATAGCGTGGCCTATGCCCTCATTGCTTACCAAACCGCTTACCTAAAAGCACATTTTCCGCGCGAGTTTATGGCGGCGCTGATCACCAGCGATATGGATAACACGGACAAGGTGACACGCTTCATCGCGGACTGTCGCGAGATGGATATCCCCGTCCTACCACCGGATATCAACGACGGAGTGCATGGGTTTGCCGTCAGCGATGGGAGTATTCGCTTTGGCCTCGGCGCCATTAAAGGCATTGGCTATAACGCCATTACAGATATGGTTAGTGAACGAGCAAAGGCGCCATTTCAGTCGTTTATAGATTTTTGCGAACGCATCGATTCCCGCCAGGTCAATAAAAAAGTAGTCGAAGCTTTGATTAAGGGTGGCGCCTTTGATTCGTTTGTTATGGGGCGGGCTCAGATGTTTGCCAATATGGAGCGCATTCTGGATTGGGCGCATAGGCAACAAGAAGACCGGCAGCAGGGTCAGTTTAGTCTGTTTGGTGACTCGGCTGCATCGCCTGTTATGGCGGGGTTAAACCTGGACGCGGTGTCGGAATGGGATGAGAGTGAACGCTTGGCTTATGAGAAAGAGGCGCTGGGGTTTTATATCAGTAGTCATCCTTTGAAGGCCGTACAGCAACAATTGCGGCGTTTGACGACCGCCACAAGTCAAAGCTTAGCCGACGGCTCTGGTGAGCGCATGGTGACGGTAGGCGGTATGATTACCCAACGGCGGACCCAGTTGACGAAAAATGGCGAGCGCATGGCGTTTCTCACCCTGGAAGATTTATATGGCAGTACGGAGGTGATTGTTTTTCCTGAGACGTATCGCCAGAGCCAGTCTTGTTGCGAAAGTGAAGAGCCAATACTGATCTGGGGTAAGGCTGAAAGTGAAGGTAACGAAGGCCGTATTATCGCGCAACGTATATTGCCGTTGGGTGAGGTGGATGCCTTGCGCGCGTTTCGTCAGCTCACCTTGGTTGTGCCGCCGGAACTTGATCGTTCCGTGTTATTGCAGATTCATGATGTGTTGGTGGCTGCACACGGCGATTGTCAAGTGGTATTGACTTTGCGCTTTGCCGATGGGGAGAATGTTTTGTTACGTGCTGCTGAGCGTTTGAAGGTGACACCATCAATGGAACTTTTGGACACCCTGGAGAATTTGCTTGGCGCCGATAGTGTTCAGATGGTTTAGCAGTAAGAGGTTGTGACAGGATTGGTTTATGGGGTTTGATTTAGGCGAACTTTTTCAGCGTCATGCAGCGCTATTGTTGCCCCTAGTAACGATGATTTCGGTCGCTGGCATTGTGTTTTGCTCGATTATGGTGCTGGCCATTCTCGTTGAACGTAGCATGGTGCTGCGTCGCAAGCGCATTATGCCCAGTGGTTTCTTGGAGCAAGTCCGGCGCTATTGGTATCGAGGCGATGTTAAAGCCGCGTTGGCATATTGTGATGAGCATCCGGTGGCGATTGCGCGCCTTGTTAAGGCCGGTTTAGCGCGCCATACGGCAGACACAGATGAGATTGAGAAAGCCTTAGAAGCGGCTGGGCAATTCGAGGCTAGCGGGCTCGGGCGTCACGTGCGAGGGCTGGGGGTGATTGCAAATTTAGCCCCGATGCTGGGTTTTCTTGGCACCGTTACCGGGATGATTAAAGCGTTTCAAGCTATTGCGGCGGCCGGGGTTAGCAACCCTAGCCTGGTTGCAAGCGGTATTTCAGAAGCGCTGCTTACCACCGCCGCCGGCCTCTTGGTCGGCATTCCCTCTTTGGCCTTGTTTCATTTTTTCCGCGGCCGTGCAGACCGTTTTGTGACGGAGATGGAAAAAATCGCCTTGGAATTGGTGGAGGATCTCACCAGCCAACCACGGGATGTATCTCATGTTCAGGGACAGGCTGATGCGGTTTAAGCCGGACGATCGTGATGATGATCTGCAAGTCGGGCTTGTTTCCATGACGGATATCGTCTTTTTGCTGCTGATCTTCTTCATGGTTTCCACCACATTCGTTGATTTTAGCCGTCGTTTGGATATTCAGTTGCCGGAGACGAAAGCGGCTGAGGTTAACCGAGAGGTGCAGCAGTACGTCATTGAGATGAGTGCTCGAGGCGGGGTGCGTTTGGATGGACAGCCGGTTGCGTTACAAGAATTGGCTCAACGCCTCAGCCGTCACGCAAAGCAAGGCGCATCGCCTTCTGTCATTATTCGAGCCGATAAGCGTCTGTCGTATGGCAAGGTGATGGTCGTATTAGGACTGGTGCGTCAGGCTAAGATTCGTGATATTGCGGTTGCGGTGCGTTGATCTTTGCGCTTGCTTTTGCGGTGCTATACACCTAAGATAGACCTTCGTTGTGCCTGTTCCGGCGTCGGGGATCTTGACCTGTACAACGGGAAGTTGTAGGCGATGGCAATACAGTCAGTGGACAAACACGCCTCTGCACCATGTCACCCAAGCGGCATGTGGCGGCTTGTTTATGGCTGTGGTCGAGGGCTGCAGCTCCTAGGTCTGTTGCTGATTTGGTGGGTTTTACTGTTGTTTGCCGGCTTTGCAGGCATGGGTGTCTTGTTACGCTGGGGTCTGTTGGCGGCTATCGTGTTTTACACGGGCTGGGGGTGTACGATGTGGGCCAAGAGAGGGGCACGAGATCCGAACGTTAGATGAGAGATAGGTGGAGATGGACGAAGCACTGAAGCCTGACATGCGCCAGGTGTATAACCAAAGACAGGAACAGCTCTTTGAACGTCTACAACCCGATAGCGAATTCGAAGAACGCTTAGTCCGGCAAATCGTTGTCTGTAACTACAAGCTCGAGCAGATTCAGCATCGACTGACCAAAGCGTGGTGTCAAATTAATAAAATCTATGGCGAGTTTAAGCATGATTCTATGTGTTAAATGCGGCATGCGGATTTAAGGAAATCCGCATGCTCGCATCCGTAATTGCTCTAGGGTACAGCGATGGCACCAAAGTTGATAAAAAAGACGCTTTGTTTATTCGAAGTTGATCTTGAGG
>JAPULM010000078.1 GCA_027294925.1 bacterium | reverse complement strand
TCCATTGGCCGGTTCGAAGCCAGTCTATGATACGCTGCAGGTCATGCAAGAGCAAGTACAGAGCAGGTACCAGAAACAAGGTTAGAAACGTTGCGCCGACCAGTCCGAAACTGATGGAGATGGCCATAGGAATGAGAAATTGGGCTTGAAAACTTTTTTCAGCCAGAATAGGTAGAAGACCGGCGACAGTGGTCAAGGTGGTGAGAAAAATAGCCCGAAAGCGAGCCTGCCCGCCGTTTAACACGGCCTGTACAACTGGGACACCTTGATTGCGGTTGCGATTGATCACGTCAATGAGTACCAGTGCGTCATTAACCACCACCCCGCTTAAGGCGACCAATCCGAACAGACTCATCATGGTAAGGTCGTGACCCATGATGAGATGTCCTAAGATAGCCCCAATCAGGCCAAAGGGAATGACTGACATGACGATCAGGGGTTGTAAGTAGGAACGAAAGACAGTAGCGAGAATGCCATAAATTAACAGCATGGCGATGACGAAGCCGCGATACAGGCTTTTAACCGAGCGTTGCGTTTCGTGATGTTGCCCTTCAAAGGAATATCGCAGGCGCTCAAATTTTGCCAACAAAGGGGGCAGAAAGCTATCACCTAGGTCCGCTAGCACCTTCTCGGCGTTAGCAAGCGCTGTATCCACATCAGCAGTCACCGTTACCACCCGTTGCCGGTCGACATGTTTAATCAGTGCATAGCCACGGTTGAGGGTGACAGTTGCCACTTCAGTAAAAGGCGCCTCAGCCCCATCTGGCATTCGAATGCGGATACGTTCAAGGTCGCCAAGGGCACGTCGTTCAGCCACCGGGTAGCGAATCATCACCCGCACATCATCCCGGCCACGTTGTAAGCGGAGGGCTTCGGCGCCAAACAGGCCGTAACGAACCTGGCGCGCCAAATCGTCTAAGGTGAGGCCGAGTACAAGACCAGCTGGCTTCAGATTGAGTTCAGCTTGCATTTTACCGGGGCGGAAGTCATCCTGAATGTCCAGTACCCCGGGATAGGTCGATAGCTCAGCTTTAACGCGGTCCGCCACGACGCGTAAATCGTCATAATGGTCGCCGATCAAGCGTACCTCAATGGGGGGGCCGCCAGGCGATACTTCCCGCGTGCCAAAGGTGAGAGCCAACGCCTCGGGAATGTCGCCAGTCAGTCGTCGCCAGGCGGACAAAATATCCTGGCTGGTAATGCCACGGCGTTCGACCGGCATCAGCTCTAGCGTCACCTCACCAGCATGGCTGCCGATTTCCGGGTTGAAGTTGGAATGTCTGCCGACGACGGTCATTATGCGTTGGACAACCGCTTGATCAGCAAGCTTACGGATCTGGAAAAGCTGATTCAGTTGGCGCGCCGATGCCTCCAGGCGTTCGGTGCTGCGTAACGTATGGTTAAGGGGGGTCCCCTGGGGTAAGGTTAAACGGGCAATAATGGTGTCGGCATCGGCTTTAGGGAGTAGTAAAAATTCGATATGGCCACCCTGCACCAGGCCGCGCATGATCATCAGAATTGCCACAGCTCCTGCTAACACCACCAAACGTAAGGATAGGGCACGCATCAACAGCGGCAGATAAGCACGTGTGATACACCACTTAACAGAGTGGTCAATGTGTTGTCGTAGATGCCGCATCCATTGGGCGAATCGATGATCCGATAGGACTCTGTCATGCTTGGGTAGGGAATGGGCCAGATGGGGCGGCAAAATGATCACCACTTCGAGCAGTGAGGTCATCAAGGCGGCGACCATGGTGACGGGCAGGACGGCGATGAATTTGCCGAGGATACCCTCCATCGTAAACAGAGGTAAAAAAGCGGCAACCGTGGTTAGCACGGCGCTGACCACTGGGATGAGCACTTCCTGCGTGCCGTCGATAGCGGCTTGTATGGGTGATTTGCCACGTTGCCAATGGGCATAAATATTTTCACCCACCACAATCGCATCATCGACCAGAATTCCGAGGGCCATGATGCAAGCAAACATGGTGATCATGTTGAGGGTGGCGCCGCTGAGGTCGAGTAGCCAAAAGGCGCCCATAAACGCCACCGGTAAACCTGCCGCCACCCAGAAGGCGAGGCGTAAGTTGAGGAATAACCACAGGCAGAGGAAGACCAGAATCAGCCCGACCAGGCCGTTATTGGTTAGCAGACGCAGGCGACCGTTGATTACTGGCGCGCTGTCGGCCCAGACATTTAGGGATAAGCCAGGCGGCAGGCGTGAGTTTTGGGTTTCGACATAGTGCCGCACGGTTTTGGAAATGGCTAAGGCATCCTCTTCATTGGTTTTAAAAATGGACACCAAAACAGCCGCTTGTCCGTTAAAGCGCCCCGCCTGATCTGCTTCTTCGAATCCGTCAAACACCTGCGCAATATCGCCTAGCCGAATCACCGTGCCGTCGACATGCGTCACCACCGGGATGCTAGCGAATTCGGCTGCGGTGTAGCGTTGTCCACTGGTGCGCACCACAATATCCCTGGTCGCAGTTTTGAGATCGCCAGCTGGAAGGTTCAAGCTACTGCGGCGGACCGTGTCGCGGATCTGCTCAAAGGTGAGGTGGTAGCGGCGTAGCATGGCTTCTGAGACTTCGATGGTAATTTCATAATCTCGAGTGCCCGAAATTTCAACTTGTGAAATGGTGCGCTCATGCATCAGATCATCTCGAATCTGATGCGCCGTTTCTTTTAGCACCCGTTCCGGTTGGTCGCCAAACACGGCGATGTTGATCACCTGGCGACGACGGGTGAGTTCAACTACTCGCGGCGTTTTGGCATCGTCGGGAAAGGTTTCGATTTTGTCCACTTCATCCTTGATGTCGTCTAGCACCTTGCGGTTATCCGCTCGCGGTTCTAGTTCAGCCCAGACCAGAGCCAGATCTTCAAAGGCGCTGGAAGACACTTTTCGAATACCCTCAATGCCGCTGATGGCCTCTTCGATTTTGATTACCACACCTTCTTCGACATCCTCAGGTGTGGCACCATCAAACACAACACTAACCTGAATGATATCGAACGACAATTGTGGCAACGTCTCTCGCGTCAGTGTCAGGACGCTCCAGCCGCCACTGACAATGAGCACGAGCATGAGTATATTTGTTGCCACAGGGTTGTGCACAGCAGCGCTGATCAGGCGTCGCACGTTACTTGGCTCCATTTCCCCCTTTGGCAAGGGAAGCTAGGGGAGATCTTTTCTTCTGAGGCAATCGTAAGCGGCTAGAGGGCTTAACTTGTTTTGCCCCTAGGGTTGTGGGCGGTGGTTGTGAGGTAGCTTGAGGGCGTAGTTTCATGCCAAGTACCGGTGCATCGAGCGGCGAAACAATGACTCGATCGCCGGGCTGTAAACCCGATGCAATGACGGCCTGATCACGCAACAGGCGCAGGACACGTACCTTACGACTGGCCAGGAGGTTGTCTTGCGCTAGATAGACGGTGTTGTCGTCATGCAAGGCGGCGCGTGGAATAACGATCGCCTCAGTCCGTGACATGGTCTGAATATCGACCTCGCAAAACATGCCTGGTTGCAGTGGCGGGCGAGCGCCGGGTTGAAAGGTGCTCCACGGGTCTCGTACCTCCACCACCAAGGTTAAGGTGCGCGACTGTTGGTCCAAACCCGCTTCCCAGCGCTGCACGTGTCCCTGCCAGGTATACAAATTCTCCGCGTTGCGCCAGCGGACGGTGGCCGGTGGCAGGGAGATGGCTGCGCGCTCGGGGGTTTGTGCAGCGTTTCTTAGCGTGTTTGGTGATAGCTCCGGTAGCCAGCGTAAATCATCAAGGGGGATGGTGAGCGGAATTTCCACCACGGTTGTGTCGTAAAGCATCATGACCTCACGTCCGGCCTCAACGTATTCACCCCTGGATAAAGAGGTGCGTACAACTTGGCCGTTGAATGGCGCAAGTATGCGGGTTTTTTCGATTTGTAGTTCGGCTTCCGCCAGCCTGCTCTGCGCGACCGCAATGGCGGCTTTAGCTTTGTCGATTTGGGGTGTAATCAGAGCCAGAAGATTGCTGACCTCCTGTACGGTGTTGGCGAAGCGGTTGCGCCATTGTCGTCGGCTATCGCGCTCACGAGAGGCAATAGTACCTCTGAGCACTAAGGCTTCATCGCGTTGCAATTCGGCTTCGGCGATGCTCAGATCGCGCTCGGCCAGCCGCAGTGTCGCCTCGTGGTTACGGCGTTGTTGTTGCAGGAGGTCGATTTCTGTGTGCACTTGTTGAATTTCAGACCGGATGCGTTGCGCCGTCAGACGGTAAGCGCGTGGATCAATAACAAATAAAAGTTCGCCTTCCTTCACATGTAGCCCGGCCTGAACTTGAGGTGATAACGTTATCACCTTACCAGACACTTCCGGTACGGCGCGCCACTCCGTTTTGGCCCGTACGGCGCCAAAGCCGTTTATTGTCATGGTCACCGTCTGTGGCGATACCGCAATTACACGTACGGCTTTCCCTTGCTTCGCGATCACCACCCGTTGTGGCGGTCGACGCATGCCCATCAATAACCGCATACCGACCATGCCGATGGCCAGACATAATAGTGTCGCCAGTGTAATCAGTAATGCCCTGCGCATCATTCGCCTCAGTTCCTTGCCAAACCTTGTTTTTTTTCGAGTCTGAACTGCTTTGCAGACAGGTGCTTTTCTTCCCACCCCCTCATATTGAACTTGTGACCATCTCATCATTATGTCGAGCAGATGATACTTCTGCAAGCGACGCCTCAGGGACATCAAGGTCATTTGGTATTCTGATGGCAGCAGAAAAGAAAAAGGGATGCGATGGCCTATGGCTAAAGTCTATTGTGCAAGCCATATGATCAATGCCTTGACAAGCGTAGTCTAAAACAGGTACTATGCGCCGGTTTGTTGACCCGGGCCTGATGTTGCGCCATGCTTTTTTAGTAGAGCTTTTGGCTGCTTGCCCGCCGTCTCCTGGTGTCGCCTAGAATTCTTCGGTCTCTAGGTCCTCCTCATCTTTGTTTGGTTCCTTCTGTTTGGGGGCCTTGTTTTGTCCATCATCATGGGTCGTACTGCCTTATGTCGATAACCCAGCGAACGCTTGCTATGCTATGTTGCCTGCTGCTAGGCCTGGGGATAAGCCAGGCGTGGGGGCAGGGCATTTCATTATTTTCCAAAGAAGAAATTCTCCTGGTTGGTGGTGATTTTCGTCTACGCTATGTAGGCAGTAACATTGCCGGTGCTGAGGCGGATCGGGATTCAATCAGGTATAGCGGTGGCGAGAGTGGTGGCTTTCCAACTGATGATAGTGACACCAAATCCTTTTTTGATACCCGCTTAAGGCTCTATTGGGACTTCCGCCCCAATGAGCTATTGCGGGTGCACTACCGGATGGAAATCGGTGACATACG
>JAPULM010000077.1 GCA_027294925.1 bacterium | reverse complement strand
ATTATGTTGGAACTGGATGACGTCCATGCACTGTGGGAGCGACGGGTACCGGTGGCGCGCTATGGCACGTTGTTGAAGGACAGTTTCCGCAGGCTCTACCGTGATGGGGCGCAGAGCGGCCGGCTGTTGGTGTTGCATTTGCATCCCTGGCTTATTGGCCAGCCGTTCCGCATTCGCTATCTGGACGATGCCTTGCAGTTTATCACCCGCCATCAAGGGGCCTGGATGGCCAATGGAACATCGATCATTGACTGGTTCCGGCAGCATCCGCCTGCGGCGGACTGAAACGGCTCTCACCCTAATCCTTTGCCTGGCCAGACAAAGGGAATTTTGGGAAAACTGCATGACCCTGGGGGCGAACAGTTGCCCCTGGTTATGAAAATCGCTAAGCTGTACGATGATGAATCAAGCGGCTGAGGAGAAGTATTAAAGATGTCGAGGCACTTTTATATCAGGAGGTGAATGATGATTCAGGCTCGTAAGCTTGGGCATGTGGTTCTGAAAGTCCGTGATGCCAAACAATCCAGGGATTTTTACATCAAAGCGCTGGGGTTGAAAGTGGCGCACGAAAACTTCGATCGCGGTGCGGTGTTCCTCAGCTTTGGCACAGAACATCATGAACTTGCGCTGTTTCAACTGGCGACTGGTGAGGCGCCTGAGGCGGCACAACCCGGTCTACATCATATGGCCTGGCAGCTTGGCAGCTTTGAGGAATTGCAAGCGGCTCACCGGGAGCTTGGCGAGCTGGGCATAGCGGTCGAGTCTACTATCGAGCACAACGTGACCCGCAGCGTTTATTTCCACGACCCCGATGGTAACCGCGTGGAGTTGTATTGTGACATGGTGGACAATGGTTTCGAATCGATGCAGACACTCGGTCCTGCCCGACATCCTCTGGATATCGAGACGGGCGAAACGGTTGGCCGATAAACGTTCCTTATGGTCTTCTTGCTATTGACGGCCCATCGTTGTCCCCTCTACCCTATCCCTCTCTAGTCGCGGCGGAGGGGACAAAATGTGTATGAACGTCGTACGTATATCAACAGGAGATATTGGCTATGGCAGCATATGCAATTGGTTATTTGCAGATGCGAGATCCGTCCTGGCTGGCGGAATATGGTCCAAAAACGCAGGCGCTTGTCGAGAAGCATGGCGGTCAGTACGTGGTCAGAGGCGGTGCGATGGAGCGCCTGGAAGGTCGTGGCGAATTGCCGAGTGTGATCATCATCATCGAATTCCCATCCATGGCGCAAGCCAAAGCCTGGTATAACGATCCGGAGTATGCACCATTGATCCAGTTACGTCAGGCTGGCTCTGACCTGGACTTTATCCTGGTTGAGGGACTCTAGAGCGCCGCAGGCGAGACAAGCCGCAGCCGGAAGGCGTGCGGCGTCCAGTGTTGCGCTGTACTGAGCATCGACCCCTGGACCGAAAAGCCGCCGCAAGATTCGGACAGCACCAGAGGGTCTATTTTTGGCAAGATCTATTTGTCCGACAATGACTGCGCGACCCTGGTCGAGCTGGTGCGGATTAACGACCACAATAATTTAAAGGCGATTTTTACCGGCATCCTCGATCCGAATCTGGCGGAGATCTCGGGTGTTGTCGTCAATAACCGTGGTGCGCAGGGCACATTTGTGATGCATAAGGTCGTTTCGTAAGCCCGCCGTTTTACCTCAACTGATCGAGTCATGCTTTGGCTTCTTGTAAGTCCGACGTATCAACCCCCTCCGTAAACTTGCCATTGCCGCCTTGCACCACCTCTTGCTGCACGATTCGCAATCGATGCTGCGGGTGATTGAAATCGAAGATTTGCACTGGATTGCAACATAACGGGTCTGCAAAATCTACCGATGCCTGGGAGCCTGATTGAAGACGTGTTAATAATAGTTATTTAATTGTTATTAACACTCACGGGGTCAGGAAAGGGAAATAGGACAATGGGTACAAACAAAAGCTATGCCCTTGGTGAGCATTACGAGCGGTTTATTGCCTGCCAGGTCAGAGAGGGTCGTTTCAACAATGCCAGTGAGGTTGTCAGGGCAGGCCTGCGCATGCTGGAAGATTACGAAACCCGCATGAAGGAACTACGCGCGCTTATCGATGCAGGCGACGGCGATATCGAGGCCGGAAGAGCAACAACCTATACGAGCCCGGATGATTTAACATCATATATCGTGAGACGGGGTAAAGAACGATTGAAGCAAGACGTCTAAACCTTTCGGAATCGGCCGAAGCGGACCTGATCGACATTTATACCTATATCGCACAGGATGACCCGGTAGCGGCAGAGCGTTTTGTCGATGATCTGGTGCGCCAGATGTATAAAATCGCAGAACTTGCTCTGTCTGGCATATCTCGCGATTGGATACGCCCTAGCCTTCAGGCTTTTCCCTACCGTGGACGGTACTTTTATTTCCGCTTTTACGATGACCGGATTGTAATACTTCGGGTGCTGCATGGCAGCCAGGATATCGACCGTCAGGATTTTCCAGATCGTCGTTAATTTGCGCTTCACTTTGCGATAATTTTCCGATACGATACGGCAATGTAGCGTATCCCCAACATGACGTGACCGACGTCGGTATACTCTAAATCCACACGAGGCGATGGCCATGCAGTACCGCTTTGGTGCCTACACTCTCGACTTGCTCGTCTATCTCCTCACCCCCCGCGGCCGCGGGGTCTCCCGCCAAGAGTTGCTCGACACCCGGTGGCCCGAATCGTCAGCAGTGGCGTGCTCGATAGCTGCCTGGCCACGGCGTGCCGGGCATGGGTAAGTCGAGGCTGGTGTATGAATTTTGCCGCAAGCTTGCAAGACGAAGCCGTCACCTATCTGAGTGGCCGCTGTGTCTCCTACGGACAAGCGAGTCCTTATCTGCCCCTGCTCGACATCCTGCGACAGAGCTGCGATATTAGCGCGACGGACGATGCCGAATCGGTTTCTACGAGCGTCTATCAGCATTTGGAAGCTATCGGCCTGGCAGCGGATGAGCACGCACCCTATTTGTTTCACCTACTGGGTTTGCAAGCGCATGCGTCCCAGCTCGCCGAGCTTGACCCGCGTGTGATCCGGTCGCGTACATTTGCTGCGCTGCATGCTCTGTTGTTGCATCATAATCAACAGCGGCCGCTTGTCCTTGAGATCGAAGACCTGCACTGGATCGACCCGACCTCAGATGCCTATCTGAAGGAATTCGTCGAACGTCTGGCTGGCGCCGCTCGCTTGCGAAGACAGCCGGCGTGTGGTCGCAGCGGTAGTGCAGAGCCGAGAGATACCCGAGTCTGTGCTGCAGAGCATCCTTGCAAAAGCCGCCGGCAATCCCTTCTTTCTGGAAGAACTGACCCGGACGGTTGGCGAGCAGGGCGACGATCAACAGGCCCTGGCTCTACCGGATACGGTGCGTACTGTACTGACCGCGCGTATGGATCGGTTGCCGCCTGAGAGCAAGCATCTCCTACAGGTGGCGGCGGTGATCGGTCCTGGAGTTTGTCTGTCCCTGTTACAGGCGGTGACCGAATATGCCGAAGCGGCGTTGTACGACCATCTCAGGGCGCTCCAGGGCAACGAATTTTTGATCGAAAGGCGGTAGTCCTCTGAGCCGGTCTACACCTTTAAGCACGCGCTGACCCAGGAAGCTGCCTATACGTCGCTGCTACGCAACACACGGCAACACATGCACCGGCGCATTCTGCACGTCTTGGAAGGGCAGGGAGATGAGGCTGTCTCGCCCCAGGCAGACATTCTGGCCTATCATGCGATGCATGGGCAGAAATGGGACAAGGCCGTCACCTACTACCGGCAGGCAGGAGACCGTGCCATGGCACGGTCGGCCTATCCGGAAGCTGTTAGACATTATGAACAGGCGCTAGCCGCACTCGAACACCTTCCGTCAGGCCCTAGCACGATGGAACAGGCGATCGATCTCCGTCTCGGCATGCTTCCTGCCCTCGGTCCATCCGGACAGTTTGACCTCATACGCCGCTATATGCAGGCGGCCGAACCGCTGGCTGAGGCGCTTGATGATAGGCCTCATCTCGGCCGCATTTTCCGTTCGCTGACAACGACCTATCGGTTTCTGCATGACTATGACCGTGCCCTCTCATATGCACAACGGGCTCGGGAGATGACCATAGCTCACGATGATGTTCGCACGCAGTGTCAGACGCTCGTATACCTGGGACAGCTCCACTTCGATCTGGGCAACTACGCACAGGCGATACAGTGTTTTAGTGAGGGGTTAGCATTGCCCTATGGTGATCTTGTCTATGAGCGCAGATACGGACCTAATCAGGCTTCTCAGTGCCTAGTGTATATGGTCAAATGCCTGGGTGAGGTGGGACATTTGCTGAAGCTATGACGTACGGCGAGGATGCTATTCGCATCGCCGAGACGATTGACCATCCCTATCAGCGGGTGGCTGCCTATAGCCGTGTCGGGAATCTCCATCTACGCCAGGGGGACGTCGACAAGGCGATACCGTTCCTCGAAGACGCTTATACCCTGAGTCAGAAATCCGACATCTCGCTTTTTTTTCGCATCGCCAGTGCCTATCTCGCCTGTGCGTATGCGCGGTCCGGACGTATGGCTGACACGCTGTTTCTCCTGGAGGCAATCAGCGAACCAAGCAGGGAGTATCGCCTTGTAGGGGAATATCGCCTTGCATATATCGAAACCTGCTTCCTGGTAGGTCAAGTGACAGACGCATATCGATCAGCGTTGCACGCGCTCAGCGAGTACCGCGCCCTCAATACGCCAGGCAGGGAAACGTGGGTCTTGTGGCTGCTGGGGGAAATCGCTATGCGTCGTCATTCTCCAGATATCACTCAGGCCGAAGCCCATTATCAACAGGCTTTTGCTTTGGCCAATAAACTCGGCATACGCCCGCTTGTGGCCCATTGTCACTATGGTCTCGGCGCCATATATGGACAGATCGAACCGCGCCAACGCGCTCGCCCCGAGCCAGCGTAAACGGGGTGGCGGCAGCCGTCAGGGTGAAGTCGGTGCTGCCCATTAGGCTAACCCCGGTTACTGTCAAGTCGGCGTCTCCGTCATTGCTGACCGTGAGGGTTTGACTTGGCGCAGCCCCGACCTGCACGTCACCAAAGGCCACGGTTGTCGGATTCAGGACGATATTGGGTAGGGGTTCGATCACTACCTCGGCAGTGAAGGTAAAGACGTCAACGACGATATCACCGCCGCCTGTATTCCGAAAGAAAAAATCCACCGCGTTTGCAGGCGTTTCGAAGGTAACAACACCAGTGTCATTTACCCTAATGTGCCAGGCAAATGCGCCTTGTTGGTAAAAATCTGGATTGCCACGGGTTTCTGCCACACCACCGGCAAACGTTGCCGTAACCGGCGAATTACCTTCCATAAATGTGCCATCAACAGCAAACTCAAAGCTGGTGGAAACGGTATCAGCCTGAACCGACGCTTGAAAGCCCACCAGCAGCAGGGCAATCAACACGGCTTGAAAGATTCCATTTCGGCTAGCTGAGCAGGTCAAGAAAAGTTTGTTGCTCATCTTTGTCTCTCCTCCATTGCGCTGCGGTTTGGATATTGCGTCACGCGGACAGTTTGTCGGTTTTATCGTGGGCGGCGACATTGTCGCT
>JAPULM010000076.1 GCA_027294925.1 bacterium | reverse complement strand
CGTTACACTATCACCTCAGGGCAATTTGTCAATCCGGACAATCCCTCTGCGGATAAGCACCCACTCGCGGCCGAGCTGACCCGTCACACCAAGACGCACGTTTTCCAGACATATCCCATGAGGCTCACCGAGCAGCGGCGGTGACGGCCTCATGCCCCTGGACATTGGACTTTTTCGCCACGTATTTGCGCTGAGGAATACCCATGCGGTTTCTTGGGTCCGTTGTGGGTCAGCGGGTGCAGGGGAGCTTGGCATCGCATGATGCTCTCGTTCTCGCGACGCCACATGATGGGGTGCGGGCCGAGATGCGTTGAGCCCCGTCGGCTGTGCGTCCCTCCTGGCACTCCAGGAGCCGGCGAGCCGTGACCCTCGGCCCACGTCGATTACCGCGGCACGGTGGGTAGGGTGATATGTGACGGGTGCTCCGCATCGTGGAAGATGGTCTGGAGTGCCGGCTTGCACTCGCGATCCTCGGCAATAAGGTTGCCCGTGTTGGTGTTACGGTCGAAGCGCGGGAAGTTGCTGCTCGATATTTCCACCCTGATGTGATGCCCCGTTTTGAACACATTGCTGGTGGCCCAGAGGTCGATCGTGTAGCGGTACACCTTTCCCGGCTCCAACAGGCTGGGCGCGGACGCGGACTCGCGGTACCGCGCCCGGATAATGCCGTCGGTCAGGTTTCTGGCGCACCCATCCTCGCACACCTCCACCAACTTGGCGGTGAAGTCGGTGTCGCGCTCGGAGGTGGCCGCCCACAGCGTCACGGTGATGGGGCCGGTGACCTCCAGGTCGTGCGCCAGAGGCGGCGTGGTGTAGACCAGCACGTCCTGGCGCGCCTCGACCTGCCCCTGGTCGAAGGGGCCATTGGCTGCGAAGTAGGGGTTACAGCACAGGGCGCCGCCCTGGGTCGGGACCGGATCCAGCGGGTTATACAAGAACACGTCGGGCGCTTCACCGTCGGGGGGCTGGGTTGAGAGCGCCCCATCGCCATGACTCGAGTTGGCTTTACCCCCACTGTGGAAATAGTAGTTGACCGACTGGGCCCGGGCCAAGGGCCACTCCTGCTCGTCTCGCCACACATTGTCCCCCATGACGAAGATTTTCACCGGCGGCTCGTCCCTAATGCCGTTGTCGATACCCTTGAGCCAGTAGTCGAACCAGCGCAAGTGCGCACCATCCAGGTCGATGGCCATGGCGTCGGCCGCGAGGCCAAAATAGTGCGACCCGACCAGGCTGGTGCCCCTGGCTCCGTGCTGCCATGGGCCAATCAAGAGCTTTTGACCCCACCTGGCATCGTCGGTGGCGCTCTTCTCCCGCATGCCCAGGAAGTTGCGAATGGTCCCGCCGAGGAAAATGTCATACCAGCCACCGAAGTTGTAGGCGGGGACATTCAGGTTGGCGTGATGCTTTTCGATGCACAGGTTGTCCCAGTAGTCATCGTAGTCCGGGTGCGCCAGCCAGTCGTAAAAATAGTCGGCCAGGCCATCTTGCAGGTGCGGAAACTCTTTGAGGGGAAGAGACTGAAACGCCGTCTCCATGGCATCGACGGCCTCGATCAGCTTCTGTCGTCGGTCGGGCGTTACCTCCTTGGTGGTCGAGATATTCTTCAAATTGGCCAGGGTCAACTGCAAAAGCGTCCAGGAGACATTGAAGCCCAGCTCAAATGCCCCCCCTTGATACGTCCATCCCTCATGGTAGTTCGAGGCGGTCACGTTGGGCGCAATCGCGACCAGGTGGGGCGGCCGGGCCATAGCCGCGAGCCACTGGGTAGCGCCCACGTAGGAGGTACCGTACATGCCGACTTTGCCCGACGACCAGGGCTGAGTTGCGGCCCATTCCACCGTGTCATACCCGTCGTTGATGTCGTCTTTGAAGGCGTAGAACTCGCCGCCAGACGTAAACCGGCCTCGGGTGTCCTGGATCACCACCGCGTACCCGCGCTTGGCGGCTTTTAGTGGGTCTAACATGTTCATGCTCAACGGCGCGGACTTGTCATAAGGGGTGCGCTGCAAGAGGACCGGAAACGGTCCTGGCGCTTCTGGACGGAACACGTCGGCGTAGAGGATCGTTCCGTCTCGCATGGGTACCGACAGGTTGGTTTCGATGTTCAGGCAATGGGATTCAGGCATGGTCCACCTCCTCTTCCTATTTCTATAGTCGACTGTCCTGCTGACAGCAAGCGGTTGGCAACTGATTGCCCAAGCGCATTGGGCGGCATCGGGTTTGCTCCCGGTATTCGATGTCACCCATGCTAACGCAGAACCAAGCCGCCGTCTACGTTAAAAGCCTGGCTTCGAGGTCGGCCTGGCCACTGTGGTCAGAGGCACCGGCGCCCACGCCCCAACCTCGCCGCATACGCCCAGGTGATCATCGAATCCTCAGGCCGACCCGCTCGGTGGAGCGAATTTTGTGCCGCAGGTTTCCGATCTCCTCGGGCGTGACTTGAAGCGTCAGAAGCCGGGCCGAAAACGCGAGGAGAAATAGATATTGTGCCCCCCTTATTTCCTAAGAGATTGAATTATATGGACTTTTATAGAGATACGAGGGGAAACCCGCGTCAATGCTCGTCAAGAGCGTCGAGGGGAAAAGTCAGATGCTTATGGAAGTCCATAAGGTTGCCGATAAGTAGGGTATACGGCAAAACGGTTGAAAACGTCTGCTCAGGGCAAATAATCCATTTCTTTATATCTATTTAGATGAAGTGCCTGGCTCGCTAGGCTTTTGATTGATTAACGGGTTAAGTAAATTTCAGGCGAATTGTATGGATCTGGCCTCATTAATAGGCATTATTTCTGGTATCGGACTCATCGTGTTAGCCATAGGCATTGGCGGAGACGTACATAATTTTTTCAATCTCCAGGGCATTATGATTGTGATGGGTGGAACCATGGCCGCAACCCTGCTGACTTTTCAATTCAAGGATGTATTAGATGCTTTTAAAAGTGCTTATTTAGTATTTTCATCTCCAAAGCAGGATTCTCAGGAACTTATCAATATAATGATAAAAATAATCACAATTAGTCGGCGTGATGGGTTGTTAAGTCTTAATGATGTAAAAACTAATTCACCGTTCTTAAAAAGAGTATGTACTCTTATAGTCGATTCAGCTGATGAAGATACACTTCGTTCGGCCATGCGCACAGAGATTGAGTCGATGCAAATGCGACATTTAATCGTACAGGATGTGTTTAAGAAAATGGCTCTGTACGCACCATCGTTTGGTATGTTGGGGACCTTGATTGGTCTGATTCAAATGTTGTCAGTATTAGCAAACCCAGAAACATTAGGGCCGGCGATGGCCGTCGCTTTGTTAACAACCTTCTATGGATCGCTGCTGGCCACGGTGATTTTCCTGCCGATTGCAGGTAAACTGCGTTCATGCACTATGATTGAGGTGATGAATTTCGAGATCATATTTCAGGGGGCTGTGAGCATATTACGAGACAATAATCCGCTATCAGCGTATGAAAAGCTGTCTTCTTTTGTGTCGACCAAGCAACGCAAGCCGATGCAATCATTGAAAGACCGGAGCGAGTAAAATGG
>JAPULM010000075.1 GCA_027294925.1 bacterium | reverse complement strand
TGACCCGTTACCGCCGACCGCGACCCCGTCTGCGAGAAGCGCAGTACTTACGCGAGCACACCGTACTTCACAGCCTGCTCGACATCAGCGATGGTCTATCGAGCGATCTGCGCCACATTTGTGAAGCCAGTGGGGTAGGGGCGCAACTCGATGCCGTCCATATACCCATTGCCGAGTCAACGCGACAGATCGCGTTGACTCGGCAAGCCGACCCGCTCGACTATGCCCTGCATGGCGGCGAAGACTTCGAACTCTGCATCACCGCACCGCCACAATGTATTGTGGGTCTTCAGGACGACTTTCAGCAGCAATTCGACTGTCCGTTGGTACGCGCGGGCACCATCCAACCTGGAGTTGGTGTCGTCCTTACTCATCCGGATGGTAGCCAACACCCGCTACAAGTCCGAGGTTACGATCACTTCCGCTCTGCATGAGAATCGAACACTCTGCCGGCAGGCTGCCACCCTGTGCAGACGATGAGACGCCTCGGCTCGATTTTCACGCATAATCCACCGTCATCTGCTTGACGCGCTCAATGATCTGACTGACAGGCTCGGAGAGTTCCGGTGGCATTTTGTTGTAGTCATTGTTCCCAGAGAGACGCAGCAGCGCATAATACAGCGGCTTTAACCGATCTTTTAAGCTCAGCTCCGGCTTTTCAAAGTACTCAGCAACATATCCGTATTGCCCTTTGGCGAGGAGAAGCATGAGATAGAGCGTAATGTCATTCTCAGATGTTTCGTAATACGCTTCGTCCTCCATGAAGACTGGCGCGATGCGGAGAGCGTCTTCGATTTGCTCGTTCCAGACGTAAATACAGGCCAGGGTGTGCGCATGGTTGCTACTTTTTTCCGCTTTTGAGGCGCGTTGGGCATACTTGAGCGCATCTCTCCGCTTTTGTTTACGCTCAAAATAAAACCACGCTAAACTGTGCATTGCGTCCGTATCGCCGTGTTCGACGGCCTGTAAGTAATACTGTTCTGCCTTTGGGTAGTCCTGTAACTCGGTAAACGCATAGCCGAGTTGAAAATAAATGTATTCGTTCTTATTTCTGATTTTCAAAAATAGCTCTTTAGCCGCTTCATATTCATCATTCTGATAATAGGCTTCTGCTGGTTCAAATAACTCTTTATCTGATGGTGACAGCTCCGCTGCTAAACGTTCGTCCTTTTCCAGCAAGAGTCGTCGCGTCTCGGTTTTCATCTGGTGTTCGGTGTGGATGTCTAATTTACCCGTCCGCGCTAGCGCTTCGGTCAGGTAATAGGCAGCTTTGGGATAAAATTCACCACTGGCAACGGCACGGATGTGTTGTTTGGCCCGCTTTTCCAGTTCCTCCGGGCCATACCAGTTTTCCAAAAAGCGGACAAGCCAGATCACTTTACTCTGGCTCCGCCTCGAGGCAACTCGCATGAGATACCAGATATTGAAGAAACGCTCCCGCAAGTAGTAGAGATTCTGTTGGGTATCGGTCGGCACTCTCTGGACGATAAAAACCTTCTCCAGTACCGCGATGATCGTTTTGACCGCCTCGATGTCCTGGTGTGTCTTGGAGGCAATTTCTGCGGGGCTAAGCGCGTCCCAGTTGAGGGCGATGGCGTTGATGATCGGCCGCTGCTGCGGGGTAAGGCCATCCATGCGATGTTTGAAGAGCGGCGTCACCCCGTCCAGCACACGCTCCAGGTCGGTCATGGAGTTACCGTCTTTATCATCCGTAAAAATCTCAAACAACAAGACAATCGTGCGAATGACACCTCCCGTCAGGGTACGCAAACTTTCAACACGGCCGGGATGGTTTGCAATGATATATTGGATGGTCTCCTCTTCGTGACTCGCCTTTGCAAGCTGTAACAATAACATCCGGGTCTCGTCGCGACTTAGCCCCTCCAGTTGAATGGGCTTAAAAAACTCATAGAAGGCATGTTTATATTGGAAGAAGGCTTCCAATATGACAGAACTCGCCCCGACAATTCGGAGATGCGGGCACGTCATCAGGACTTCGCGTATGCGCCGGCTCTCCCTGTCACTGAAATTTTGCAGCATCTCCCCAAGATTATCGATGCATAGGATAAGCTTCTTATCGTGGTTCTCGAGCGCATTTACCAAGAGCTCAAAACAGAGACGCTCATCGTCTTCGTCCTCATCGCTGGGCTGCCTCATCTGCTCCACTAAATCCAGGAAGGTTTCATCTTTATCTGCTAATATTTCCGCCGTTGTTCTCCACAGCTGAGCCAGATTGAAAATGCCGTAATACGCCTCTTCTTTGAAAACGACCGGCACCAGCCATGCATTCAGGACAGGGTCATTCTCAATCTCATAACTCAGCCGGAGCAAGAGGGTCGTTTTTCCAGAGCCTCGTTGTCCTTCAATGAGGAAATGCGGTTCGGGCACGTTCATCTTTGAGTTTTTGATGTCTTGAAACAGCTTTTTGAACACTCTAGTTCGGACAACAAAGCTCTCGATGAGTCGTTCTTTGCTCAATTCATGAGGGTTATAGAGTGTAGCGGCTTGGTCCTTTAGCATGACGTTGACCTCTTCAGCATCGCGCCGTATCAGCCTGACACTGTTTCACTTTGCACGGGTGGATTGGACGTGGCATCAACTCTACCTCTTCACGTATGTTCTCCACCAGAGGCGCAAGACCGGCGACGTGAAACGATAGAAGGTTTTATTCCCATCATCATGGCGAAAAATGTAACCGTCAAATTCCAGGGTGCGCAACACAAGCCCGTAATTTTCGAGATGGTGTGCTGCAGCGATGGCGTCGATCTGCTGAGCCGAGCGTGCGTTCTCTTGCGCGAGTTCCTCGAGAAGCGCCAAAGCAAAGGCGTGTTGACGACCGTCAGGAAAGGTTCCCTTTAGACGGCTGTAATAGTGCGCAAAGTAGATGTCATTTCGCCGGTCGGCAATTTTGTCAAAAGCGTTATCAACCGTGGCGTTATTCACCGGCTCGCCTGTATCCAAATGCTCGTCAATGAGTTCTTGTACTACCAATTGAATGTGAAACGGGACGAACCACTCAATTTTGTCCAGCAGATAGTCAATGGCGTCGTGTGCATGACGAACGTTTTCATAATTAAGGAGTCTTGTCGTGAAGGCTCTCGCCTCTTGTCGATTTAACGGTGGCACTTCGATGACGCTTAAGTCGTTGATGTGGACCGTGGCGTCTAATTGTTCGGCGACCATGGGTAAGCCGATAGAACCTGTCAGAATAAAGCCAACGTTTTCATTTCTCAGATGTCGAATTTCGCGATTGAGTTGCAGGAACTGTTTTGCCGCTTCTGCATCATTTTTTTCCAAGATGTTCTTCACGGTCTGTGGAAATTCATCGATCATGATGACGACTTTGGTACCACCTGTATCTAATTTCTCCATCAGACCTTTCAATTCGGCGAAATATTCTGACTTTTCGGCATTGTCCAACTCGAATCCCACGCCTTCAAGCCCAATTTTAACCCCTTTGATTTTTCGGAGAAAGCCACCAATGGCATCCAGAGATTTCCGGGGCAGCGATTTTAATCGGTGCAAAGATTCTAGGAGGCGTTTGAAGTAATCGGTGGCATTATCAACAGACTCGGTAATGATATACTTGAACTCATAGTTTTCCCTCGGCTTATCTTCTAAATGGCGCATGATGGCGGTTTTGCCGACTCGCCTCGGTGCAGCAAGATACACGTTTTCGCCAGCGCTCAACCTTCTGTAAATACGGTTGGCGATTGTGTCTCTTGGGAAAAAATCATCACCCCTGGGGGTTTGTCCGACGATGTTTCGCATGGGGCACTCCTTCCACTCATGAGAACTCATTGCCCTAATGTATCATACCGATTGAATTGCAGAGCTTCCATGAAAAAATCCTGCGGAGTGTTTTTGGTCAGGGACAGATAGAAAATTTGGGCGGGGCGGTTCATGAAATCAATGGGGTCAGATGAGAACGGAATGATCTGCTGTATGCCAATCACCAGTGACGTTCCCTTTCGCCTATGATACATTACATGGTCCGAAGCGGTAATCTCTGCGTTGTGGTAACCTTCATGCATGTACGTCTCTTGCCGCATTTCGTGCCATTAACCACACCTCAATAGTATAGCGGAGAAGAGGTCAAGGTCGATGTGCTATCCTACACTGATTAGCCACCTGCTGATGGTGGGTTTGCTCCTCTTCAGCCAGGATGTACTCCGAGCCCAAGCGCCACGTCCAACTCCACCATCGACACCGCCCCAGATGCTAAAGGGCCCTGGACTGCCTGCGGCGATTGCAGCGCGCAAAGCAACGATTGAGGCACAACTCAAAGCCTTGAGCGAGTCAAATCTGCCCAAGGACAGCTTAGACACAACACGGGCAGGTCTTGAACAGCTTTTCAACGTGCTGACGGGGCTAGAAGACGCCTTGCAACGACGCCTGACCTATCGGGCCCAAATCGACGCGCTGCCGCAACGTCTCGATCAGCTTGCGCGAGAGCGCAAAAAGCTAGAATCGCGCCAGCCCAGACGGTTTCCGAAGGTCACCGAACAACTCCGCGATCAATACGAGACCCAACGCCAAACCACCCAGTCAGAGATCCAAGAACGCCATCAGCAGACCGCCACAGGTGAGGTGCGTCTTGCAGCCATCCCGAAAGAACTGGAACAACGGGCTACAGCGCAACTTCAGCTTGAAAAAGACCTGCTGGCGGCTCGTGGCAAAACGACCAAAGCAGGCGACCAACAGCCCGCAGAAGACATCGAATTCTTAGCCTGGAAGCTCCAGTTGCTGCGGTCTGAAATGGAGACGCTTGAAGTGGAACGTGAATGGCTGACTAAGCGCGGCGCCCTGCAGGATGCATTACTCAGTGTGGCACAGGTACGCCTGACGGCCATCCGACGTGATTTAGCCACCATCAAACAGACCCTGAGCACCGTGTTCCAACAAGAGCAGAGTAGCCTCACGAGCAAAGCAGCGAAGATCGAAAAGAAGCTGCAACGAGTGGCGGGTCCCGGCGAGGCATTACGACTGACGGTGACTCTGGAAACGGTCGAAATCCGCAAGCGCACCGCAACCTATCGTCAACAGCTCAATAGCCGGGGCGTTGAAGCGCTGTCCCAGGAAAAACGTAACGCTCAAGTGAAGCAAGATGTTGATCGGTTGACCTCCCTGGTAGAGAAATATGCCGGTGGCGAAGGCATTGCGCAACGGTTGTTGGTGGCTTTTGAGCGCTTACGACGCGATCGACTGCGGTATAATGATGCCCCTGTAAGAGCCATCGAAACGCGTCTACAGTCGTTAACCGATCAGATGTTTGTCTTGGACGATCGGTTGTACGATTCTCCCCACCAATCCGAGGCCAGAATTGCCGGGTTGCTCGCTGCGCTCCAGGCCATCCCAGCGCCACAACGCGAAGCCGGTGTGACGCGTATCCGTCCGGTGTTAGAAGACCAAAAAGCTGCCTTGCGTGAGCAACAACAGGTGTTGGCTGCGCTGCTCCAGGACTACACCCGGCTGCTGGCGCTGCACCGTGACTACAAACGTCTGCTCGACGACAGTTATGTCTTTGTTCTGACTCAAATGTTCTGGCTGCGCGATGCCAAAACCCTCAATCGGGACGTCGGGCGTGACGTGATGATTGGCGCTATAGGTACGGTTAGGCGCCTACGCGTTTTGCTGGGGGTGCCTGGACCGTATATTTGGGCCAGGATATCCGGGGCCACTTACCTCTGGTTTCTCGCCTTACTAATAGGTCTCATCTTGCCGTGGGTTCTCACACGGGGCAGCTGCTATCTACGGGATTTACGGATATCCGCTTTGCAGACGTCCGAGACGCAGAACGTGCTACCAGGACCCGGCATTGCCGCATTGACGGTCATCCAGGCCGTCCTGTGGCCGGCATACCTGGTATTGGTCGCCTGGTTGCTTGGGTATTTCCTGAGGTATATCCCTCAACAGGCCGAGTTCGCCATGGCACTGGTCAGTGGCTTGCAGATCGGTGCCCTGGTGTTAGGTATTGGCCGCTTGGGCCGTCTCATGTTACAGCAAGATGGTTGGGGACAGCTCTATTGGGCTCTGAGCCCTGGCCTATGCCGGTTTCTGCGGCGCACGGTGGTGGTAGGATGCGTTGCCGCCTGCGTCTGTCTCATACCAGCTCACGTTCTACTCACCGCGCCGGGGAAAGGCGACATCGCCACGGGTAGTCTAGCCCTGGCCCGCGTCTTATCGCTTGCCTTTCAAACCGTGCTGTTGATCCTGTTTGGTATCGTTGGTCGTCGTAGCAGTCCGTTGATGGATGTTGTATTGGCGCGTAGTCGCCAGCGCGATGGGCTGTTGTGGCGCATCTGGCCCATCGTCTATTTCCTGCTCCTGGCGGGAGTACTTGGCATCATTGGGCTCGATGTGTTGGGTTTTCGTTATGCGGCCCGATTTATCTGGTTCAGAGTCCTAGGCTCCCTGTCTATCGTGGTGACCCTGCGCCTCTTGCTGGTGATCTTGGTGCTGCACTTGCTGCACAGGCTGATCAATTATATCTTCAGCGTTGGTGGTCGTCTGCGTCAACTTTATCCGGATGTAGAAGAAGCTGCTGAGCGCTACTTTGCGGTGTTACACACGATCAGCAATCTCCTCCTAATGGTGCTTGCGGTGGGCATGGTGCTTGAGCTTTGGGGTGTCTCGGTAACGTGGTTCGCCACCTCGGCAGTTGGCTTACAATTCCTAAAACGTGTTGCAGTCATCATGCTGGCCCTCGGCGTGACGGTTGCCGTGATTCAGATCAGCAACGCCTTTACAGATTACCTGATTCAGCCAAAGACAACCGTACAGGGCTTCATTCGCGAGCCTAGTCGTAAACTCAAAACGCTGGCGCCACTGATCCAAACGCTGATCAAAGTGGGCGTCTTATTTGCCGCGGTGTTGGTCCTCTTGGAGCAAGTGAGTATCGCCACGGGACCCATTATCGCGGGTGTGGGGATCTTTGGCTTGGCCGTTGGGTTTGCCTCGCAATCGCTCATTAAAGACGTCATCAACGGTCTGTTTATCCTGTTCGAGGACAGTTTGTCCGTTGGTGACGTGGTGACGCTCCGTGGCGTCACCGGGATTGTTGAAAAAGTGACCTTGCGAGCGGTTACCATTCGTGATCTATCAGGCAATGTGCATATTATTCCCAATAATACCATCGATATGATCACCAATATGACCAAGGAGTTTTCGCGCTACCTGTTGGATGTTAGCATCGCCTACCGGGAAAATGTCGATGCGGTCATTCCCCTCCTGCGCGAAATTGACGAGGAGATGCGCGCCGATCCGGAATACAGCGTGGACATGCTCGAGCCTATTGAGATCATGGGTCTGGATCGCTTTGAGGATTCTGCCGTGATCATTCGAACGCGCTTGACCACCAGGCCGCGGCGGCAGTGGCGTATCGGCCGGGAATTCAATCGGCGTATGAAGAAAGTCTTCGACGAACGTGGGATCGAAATACCATTTCCACATCGCACCTTGTATTGGGGGACACCAAACGACAAGGAGGTGGACGTCTTACAACGGTCCCTGGATGAGCGGCGGCTGTCCCAGGATGACACTTAATGAAATTAGACAGCAATTCGCCCTTGCAGGAAGGCATAAGCAAGGTTAGAATACCCTTACCTGACGCGTTTGCTCAACTATCTCTGCAGTCAGAGAGCCGACTTCCTCCTGGGGCAAGGCCACCAGTAGAGGTCTCTTGCGTAGGGGTTCAACAGACAAAGGGGCGGGCTCGATTTCAATGTAACGGTGCCGACAGCGGAGCTTGAGCGGCATCCCAGGCTTCAGCTTGGCTTGCACGCTGATCTCTTTTGGAATGACGAGACGTCCGGCAATATCGACGGTAGTGTTGATGGTAATTATTCCGCCAGACACGCCTTTTCGACTTAATGGGTAGGCAAAAGCGCCCACCTTATTTCATTGGAGCATACACCGACATGCGAAATGCCCTTCTGGTGTACCCGGAGTTCCCGCCCTCCTACTGGGGAGGCACCTACGCTTTAGATTTTGTTGGGAAAAAGTCATCGATGCCACCGCTTGGCTTATTGACGGTGGCGGCGCTGTTCCCGGAAACCGACTGGAATCTCAAAGTCGTTGACATGAATGTGGAACCTTTAACAGACGCGGACCTGGAGTGGGCAAATTATGTGTTTACGTCCACGATGATTGTGCAGAAGGATTCGCTCTATGAGGTTGTCAGACGCTGTAACCAATTCAACCTCCCCGTTATTGCCGGTGGTCCACACCCCACTTCGTATCAGGAGGAGATCAAACAAGAGGCGGGCGGCTTCGTATCGCACTTTATTAGCGGTGAAGTCGAGCATATTTTTGAGGATTTTCTGACCGACCTGCTGCATGGATCCGCACAAGAGGTCTATGAGGGACCAAGGACGAAGAATAAAGTGCAGACAGACATCACAAAATCGCCGTTGCCGCGCTATGATCTTATCCGTATGCAGGATTACGGTTCGATGGCGGTCCAGTTTTCTAGAGGCTGTCCTTTTGACTGCGAGTTCTGCGACATCACCAAACTATTCGGGCGTGTGCCTCGTACCAAAACAAATGCGCAATTTTTAGCCGAGTTCGATCACCTGTATGAGCTTGGCTGGCGTAATGAGGTCTTTGTCGTTGATGACAATTTCATCGGTAACAAACGTGACGCGATGCGTCTTTTACCGGCTATCGCTGCGTGGCAACAAGAGCACAATTTCCCGTTCGGGCTGTTTACCGAAACCAGTGTCAATCTCGTCGAAATTCCCGGTATGCTCGACGCGATGGCTGACGCCGGATTTAATATGACGTTTATTGGCATCGAGAGCCCGAACGACGCGGCGCTTGAAATGACGGTGAAAAAACAAAATACCAACCGAGGGGAATCGGCGGAGGATTATTTGCTCCGTGCCGTTCAAACGATCCAGGCACATGGCATCGAAGTGACCGCCGGATTTATCATTGGGCTAGATCAGGACAAAGAGTTCCAGTCGCATATCGATTTTATTCAACGGGCCGGCATTCCACAAGCGATGACAGGACTCCTAACGGCGCTAAAAAAGACAAATCTCTATAACCGTCTTGAGAAAGAAGGGCGATTGCTGCACGAGTCCACCGGCAATAATGTCAGCGTCGAGTTGAATTTTGTCCCCGAGCTCGACCGTGATTTTATCATCCGTGAGTACAAGCGGGTACTCAGAGAGCTTTACGACCCGAATTTGAAGCATTTCTTCGCCCGATGCCTGACCATGTTTGAACATTTAAAGCCCCGACGACGTATCGTGCGTATTCGCGCAATAGAACTCAAGGCATTTATGAAGTCAATCTGGCGTCAACTGTTGTCTCGTAAGCAAGGGCCCACCTATCTCTGGTTCTTATTACGAGTTCTCCTGCGCTATCCTCACATGTTTCCAAATGCCGTGCGTATGGCGATCATGGGCTATCATTTTGAAAAAGTCACCCATCAGCAGGTCGCGATTGACGATTTCAAACAGTATTTGACGTCTGAACTCGACACATTTAAGAAAGCGGTGTCTCAATTTGCCAACGCGCAGAGCAACCGCATCGGGGAGATTGATGCCCGTGCTCAAGAACTCTTCGCGCGTGTACGCAAGAAATACGAGGAAATCCATGAGGATTTCAGATACGCTGCCCAGGGCGCGCTCGATGTCTTTGAGAAAGCGGTGTGCAATCAATCGGTCAAATTACGATAGCCCGCTGCCTCTTACAAGGGGTATGAGTAGCAACGGTATCGAGGCAGGTTTACAGGGGTAGGTTTTTTCTAACGGGAGCTGAATAAAACCTATCCTTCCAAAGTACACCATCAGGCTCGTCACCATTCGGCTCGAGCACCCAGTTATAAAACCAGGCCATCTTGAGATCATCCACGACCTTGGCAGGAAGCCCTCACACCGGGAAACCTCTGAGACTCTACCCTACCCCATTCTGATCCGCATGTCCAGACGGCGCTAAGCCGCTTTACGCCTTGCTGCGGGCTGCTTTAGCAGGCAGCGAGGCGAAAAAGCCGTTTGAAATGCCTCTACCTTTCGAGAAACGCACATCGTCTCTCCCTATCCTGTCAAGATCACGGTGTTACAAACCGTTGCAGGCTGTGATGTGTAGGGGTTCCCCGATGTTTCATGGCAGGTATGCATCGTAACAAATGTCCTGAGCTCAATCTACAAAACGTCGCTTTGTGGGAAAAGAATTAGATCAAGATTCCACAATATTGAAATGTGTTAAGGATTAATATACAATTAAGAAACGATTATAAAATCTATTACATAATTTAATTTTACGAAATGGTATTATAAATATATATTAGACTTTAGCTAAATTTAATTCTTTTTTTTACGATATGTATCATGTTTGGATATAATAAAGTCATACAATAGGAAAACGCTATGAAGTATAGAAATAGAACAAATCGTTTGATTTGCACGGGTTTTGTTTTTATTCTCGTTTCAGCTCTTCTATGCCCGGCTCTTTTCGCCCAAGGG
>JAPULM010000074.1 GCA_027294925.1 bacterium | reverse complement strand
ATGAAAGTTTGCTCGCCTACAAGGCCAAGCCGAAGCTTACCTATTTCAGGGACGATGATGAAGGCGGCCTGGCACTCAAGACAGTTGCCTATAACCCCAGCCCGTTGGTACGGGTTCTCCGAAAATCAACGTTGATGCGTTACTTGTTCCTCAACATCGGACTCAAGGGTGTGGTGACTAGCAGTCTGAAATTTCTAGGCGGTTCTGAGCGGCCCGTTTTCATCGCCAATACCCTTGCCGAGCCTAGCCCCGAACGGGTCCGGTTTTCGAAACGCGCCGTGGATGCATTCCTGGCGCGACTTCCGGAAGCGGCCGGGCTGACCAGTGAGCATATCGTGTTCGTGGTGGACGGAATCCGCCAACAGATTTATGGCGACTTGAGCCGTGAGACCGTCGAAGCCAGCTTCGTCCACCAGATACGGAGCTATTTCATGGCCAACGCGCGGGCCCTAGGATATGAGGTTATCGACATGCACGCCGTGTTCGGGGACTACTACCGCCATAACGGCAAACGCTTCGAATTTCCCAAGGACAATCACTGGAACTCTTTGGGCCACGGTATCGCAGCGCTCGCGGTGCGCCGCTCCCGCGTCTTCTCCACCTTCGAGACCGGAAAGGAATGACCGCACAAGCGGACTCTCGAGCGGCTCAGCCGCGGGGAGCGATATGCGATATTGGTAAAGACGGCGATCTCAGCTTAAACTTTGGTTTCTTGATCAGATACTTCTTGATGAAACGCTTCGGCTCCATTACGCGTGTACACGCGATGTAGATCAATTTAAGGCTTTGTGCTTGGATGTGGAAGTCACCCGTTTTGATTGGGAGTTATCCGTTGTGGGGCTGTACAGTCCGAGTAGCGGGCCGATGCGTTGCAACCAGGTTTACTCGGTTTGAACGGACCGAATACAAATGAAGGGACAATACGAGGACGGGTGCCTATATAGGGGCGTCATTTTTTCGGAGATTTTACAAATGGGAAAAGTCTTATATATCGCCGGGCTTGGGCACAGCGGTTCGACGGTATTGGATATGGCTTTGGGGTGCCATCCGAAGATGGTGGGCCTTGGCGAGGTGATCAAAATTGTTCAAGCGCCCCCCTGCGAACTCGCATCTCAAAATTTCACCAAAATTGTGTGTTCCTGTGGAGAAAACATGGAGGGCTGCGACTTCTGGTCCGGCGCGAAAGAGGGCCTGCTGCGAGTACCCGCCATGGATATAAACAGAAAGTATGAATTGTTGCTAAAATATTTTTTTGAAAAATATGGAGACGACGTAGTCTTGGTGGATTCCTCACAAAAGCGCGCGGGATATCTAAATTATTTGAATGACAGTTCCGAGCTGTACGTTGTTTTCCTAGTGCGGGACCTGCGAAGCTGGATTTATTCCCGACATACCCGAACGAACCTGAGCATGACCAGGTTCGCATATCAGTGGATTGTTCGCAACGTCCGGATAAAAAGGTTTTTGAAGCGGAACAAGTTTAACTTCATGACTGTTGGTTATGAAGAAGTCGCGCTTTATCCCGAGTTTCTGCTTGAGAAAATTTGCGCTTTCGTAGGGCTGGCGTTCGATAGGCAGATGCTGGAGCCGGGTCGGACAAGCAGCCACGTTATTCGGGGGAACCGGGCAAGGGGAGACAAGGAGCTCATGCGGCGCTTTTTCTATGACGCCAGGTGGCTGACATCGACCAAACTGAGCGCTCTTGGATCGTTGTTATTTCCACTCATGGTATGGAACAGGAAAAACGTTTATGGGAACATTATAAAAGGTAAGAGTCGGGCGTTTGGGGTGTCTCAGACGGATTTCGTGCTCTTCGGAGTTCAGAGAAGTGAAGATCTAGTGTTCAAGCTTCACGAGGTCGAGCGAGTATCTGTAAAGGATAAGCGTTTCAAAGAGAAGGTCGAGAAGTCCTTGTAATCATGCTTTCCCCACATGAACACACAATCTTGGTAAAATCTGGAGACGCGAGTTGGCCGTGAGGAAATACCGTTGTAAGACCGAGAACCCGTGTTTGTAAATACCGCGAGTACCGAGCATTTTCTAGCCGCGGATTCGATTAACGACGGTGGATATCCGTTGGTACGAATCATGCGCTTAAGTTATCCTCTCGTTCTATCAACTTATGCTGGATGCCTGGCATTTTCTTGGGCCTGCCAAACGAATAGAAGAAGGGGTTCGTGATGCAAGTGCTTGTGACAGGCGGCGCCGGCTTCATTGGCTCCACGCTCATCAAGCGTCTTTTGCAAGCTGATAATGTCTCTGTTGTCAACGTCGATAAATTGTCTTACGCCGGTGACCTAGAGTCGCTGGAAGTGGTTGCAGACGATAAGCGGTATCATTTTGAGAAGGTTGATATATGCGATGCGCCAAAGGTTCGAAGTCTTTTCGAGAAATACCAGCCTGATGCAGTTATGCATTTAGCAGCCGAGTCCCATGTTGACCGTTCAATTGACGACCCCAAGGACTTTGTTGAGACTAACGTCAACGGAACTGTCAACCTCCTCGAAGCTGCGCGCAACCATTGGTCGACGCTCGATCAAAAGACCAGCAAGCAATTTCGTTTTCTCCACGTCTCGACTGACGAGGTCTATGGCAGCCTCGGCCCGGCCGGGCTTTTCACAGAGGATTCACCCTATCGGCCGAATTCCCCCTACTCTGCCAGCAAGGCCTCAGCGGATCACTTGGTTAGAGCCTGGCACGCAACCTACGATATCCCCATCTTGATAACAAACTGTTCGAATAACTATGGTCCTTATCAGTTTCCCGAAAAGCTTATCCCAGTGATCATCCACGCGGCGATTTCGGGCGAAAACATCCCAATCTATGGCAAGGGAGCCTTCCGGAACAACGAGGTGCGGCTTCATCTGCACGCCCTGGCATACAACCTGGGCAACTTCCAGCGGACGCTGGCCTTGCCCGATGAGGTCGAACATTGGTCATTGACCACGCTGCGCGAGAAATTTATCAAGATCAGCGCCAGGGTGGTAAAGCACAGCCGCTACGTCACGTTCCAGTTGGCGGAGGTCGCCATCCCAAGGACCCTGTTCGCTGAGACCCTGCGCCTCATTGACGGGCTACGGCCGGCCTCTTTGCCGCCATGACGAACCTTGATCTAGAAGCATCCAGATTGCTCAACAGGACAGGTGTGTGCGGCGCGCGCCGGGGTACGCTCTCACAGCGCGAAACGGTCGCTAGCCGGGCTTTTGATCGCCAAATCGGCTCGACGCAGAGGGGAGATCGCTATGCAGACTGCCGGATCAGGACCGGATTCGCCTTCGACCGCCATTTTTGCTACGCTAATGGCGACCGCGAGTGGTCATCCGGGAAATCTTGGTTAATTAATATCACTAAACTGAACCTTCCGTCTGAGTCAGTGCACTAGAAGAAGCATTCGAAATGGAGATACAGGCTGAGAAGTGGGTGTGTAAAACAGAAAAACGAGCTCAAGATGGGGGACTCGATCTCAAAATTGCCACCCACTTGTTTGACCATACCTGGAAAGTATCCGCAAATCAGATTGGGGAGAAGCTAAACCTGCGATCCGGTATGAGAATTATGGAAGCTGGCTGCGGATGGGGGCGACTTGTCCACGCGGTAAAGTATTTCCATCCTGATATAGAAATTGACGGTTACGAACTCGTTGCCGAACTGGCAGCTACCGCTAGGCGGCTCCTGGACAGAGAAAACCTGTCAGCAGGCACCAACATTATCGAAGGGGATCTCTTAGAGATCGAAATCCCGAGAAATTATTATGACGCTCTATACAGTTCTCGCGTAATTCACTATATTCAGGATAAACAGACAGTAGTTACGAAGCTATACGACTGCTTAAAGCCGGGTGGCAAGGCACTCATAATTCTTCCGAATAGTTTGTGTCCGTATCGATGGCTTACATACGAACGTGGGCTCCTATACCCTATCCGTGGGGTTGGGAGAATAATGCGCGAAGTAGGTTTTAAGAATCTTCAATATGGCGGTTTTGGCTTTATCCCGAGGCAAATCAAACGTTTCAACCACCAGTCAGTCATCTGTTCTATTGATCGTGGCTTAGCCCATACCCCCCTTGGACATTTTGCGGGTTTAGCCTATGTCGCCGCCAATAAATAACATCGACGCTGATCTTATGCGAGCGCTAGTCAGTGAATATCTGGACGTGCTCTTGGACGGCACGGGGCAAAAAGCAGAGGTTCGGGAAATCCGGATCAGCCAACGTCTTCATCTTAACGACAAAAGATACCATCATCTCCTGAAGCTTTATTACTCCACACCACAAGGTGCTGATTGCAAGTACATCTGGCTTAAGTTTCGCCCCAGTCTCAAACGTGCTTTCGAACTACATCAGTATGCGTATGAAGGGATGAGTCATTCCAAGGGCTTTATTCCACGCCCCTACTTCCTATATGAGGCACCGGCGCACCAACACGATTTTATTGCGATGGAATATGTGACTGGCATTCCTTTACGGGTCTTGTTGGCGCGCGCTCTCGGCACACGACGGTCGCGTACCTTGGTCTCTACGTTCAGGGAACTCGGCTACCGCATGAGAGCTTTTCACGACATGTCGCCACTGTTGCCAGGGTGCACGTTAGATAACGCCTTCGCCAGCGCCCGGCGCCACGTCCATTCATGCAGTGTTTTGGATGAGGCAGCAAAGAATAGCATATTGCGGCACCTCGCTACGACAAGCGAGGGCATGGATCTAACTTCGCCGCTTCCCTCCATCCATTGCCACAATGACTGGTCAATGAGAAACATCATCTGCCGGCCAGACGGTAATACGACGCTTATCGACTTAGATGCTATGCAGCTGCCGCCGGTTAATAGATGGTACGAGGTCATTCATTTCCTCACAAACTTGGAAGGTCAGGTCAAATTCGCGCCACTCGTTAGCTTGAACGACCTTTCCATGCTTGCACAGGTTTTTCTGGCCGGATACTTAGCTAATCCATCTCGCATCTTACCGGCAGTTGAATTGGAAAAATTGCTTTATGTATTAAAGGTACGATATACTTTTGGCGGTGCGAATAGACGGCCACTGACTGAAAGGGTTGGAGGCCCGTTGCGGCGGCGATATCTGGACCGGCTTTACGCTGCATTATCAAAAGGGCAATCTGGGCTGCTATCACTGGAAGAGGCTTATCCCGCTGTTTCCGGTGAGATCAACATCTTGTAGGTGATCGGTTTGGCGCGTAACCCGCCTCCGAGAAGCGAGCGGAAGGCGGCATGGCGGGGTCGGCGGCGCTTATTAGAGCATCACGTGACCATGGATCTCTTGGGTCGGAGCTATTTCGCCCTCAAGCGGGACTCCGCCCCCGGGATCGATGGCGTGACGTGGCAGGCCTATTCGTTGGAATCGTTTGTGATTCTGTTATGGCCACCGATTCGCGAAGCAGGAGGTGGCCGATGTGGACGCGCGAGAACCGGGGTCTCTACGAGCGCAAGGGCGCTCGCTATCCGAGCGATTTGAGCGATGCCGAGTGGGCGCTAGAGTCCGTCCGGAAAGTTCATGAGGGATAACAATATCGGGTGAGCCTTCTGAGCATAAGCCTGCGATAGCGTAGCATCGCTTGCAAGGGCCCGAGCCTGGTGTTGGTCCTGAGCACGGTGATGCCGTCGAAGCGGGCCTCGGCCTCAGCCTTCGCATGGTCGATGGCAAAGTGCGGCCCGACCCAGCCAGGCCGTCTTGTAGG
>JAPULM010000073.1 GCA_027294925.1 bacterium | reverse complement strand
CGACGATTGTCGAGGGCGCTGGCTCGGCAGAAGACATCGAAGGGCGGGTCAATCAGATTCGTACGCAGTCTGAAGAAACGACCTCCGACTACGACCGTGAAAAATTGCAAGAACGGTTGGCGAAGTTGGTCGGCGGTGTAGCCATCATCAGAGTCGGCGCTGCGACAGAAACCGAGATGAAGGAAAAGAAAGCACGTGTTGAAGACGCCCTAAACGCAACTCGGGCAGCGGTCGAAGAAGGTGTTGTGGTAGGTGGCGGTGTGGCTTATATCCGCACCTTATCGGCTCTGGAAGCATTGGAACTCGAGGGCGACCGGCAGATTGGTGTCAATATTATCCGGCGGGCCCTGGAAGAGCCGCTACGGCAAATCGCCAATAACGCTGGTGCTGAAGGCGCCACGGTATTTCAGCGCGTGCAGAACGAGTCAGGCAACGTGGGATATGACGCAGATGCTGACGAATATGTCGACTTGGTTCAGCGTGGCGTGATTGACCCGACCAAAGTCGTCCGCTCGGCCTTGCAGAATGCCGCTAGTGTTGCCGGTTTACTGCTAACCACAGAAGCCCTCATCACCGAATTGCCGGAAGATCAACCATCGGCGCCAATGGGTGGTGGACACGACCATGGGGGCGGCATGGGCGGCATGGGCGGCGGCATGGGTGGTATGGGTGGTATGGGTGGTATGGGCGGTATGGGCGGTATGGATTTCTAAGCTTTTGTCCCACAAGGGGCAGGCAACCCTGCCCCTTCCCTCCTACTGCATGCTCATGCTCATGCTGTGCGGCACGCGCATGCTACAGTTGCCCTTCCACTTTCCAAGTTTGCTATACTTCAAGCACCAATAATCAATCTTGGTCAATGCACATGATTATTATGCGCAACGACGAGATAAGGCTGACCCTACACGGTGAGGAGGACTGCCCGATGCCAGATCATCATGCGGAGGATCATACGTCTGCAAATGATACGCGCCATTCTCTTTACGAACGTTGTATTGAGGAGATCAAACAACGCCTTGAGCATACGGCAACTTTGACCGCAGATATTTTTCAGGCGGCGGCATATGCGGTGCGAGATAATTTGGCAACTTCTATGGAAAGCCATCAGGATGAGCTTAACGAGGTCATCGAAACCCTGGTGAAGCAATGGCAGCAGGTATTTACGCCTGGCGATCAGATACGTCAGGACGTCCGGCATAGCGATACGGTCCAGGAGTGGACCGAACGCGGCGTTTCTCTCTTAGCGAATTTGGCTGGCACCGTTCGGACATTCGCTAGCGAGGTCGAAAATCGTTTGCAACGCGAATTAGAGTACCGCACAGGCACCGTGGTCGGTATAGGGAATTTTTTCTGCATAAAATGCGATAAAGTAATAAAGAAGGTTAAAATCGGCCCACTGCCACCGTGTAGACGCTGCCATGGCACCGTCTTCCACCGCCGTTGCAGTTAAATGTAGAGGAGTGTTCTTCATGCCTTGTGGGACCCGTCGTATGTTTCGACTCAAATTGCTACTCACCATCACTCTGACAGGCTTCTATCTCTTTTTCCCGGCACTGCAGACTCCGGCTGCAGCGCCATTTTGGCAAGAGGGGCAGCCCGGCTTGATACCTGTACAACCTCAGCCACCGGCATTCACTGAACTCGCGAAACATCTCAACCCGGCTGTGGTCAACATTAGTAGCAAGCAAGAAACCAAGCGGTCTCGCACACGATCGCCTTTTGGCGATAAAGATGACCCCTTCCAAGAGTTTTTTGATCGTTTTTTTGGCCGCCGAAATCCGCGTCGGCAGCGTCCAAGCCTTGGATCAGGATTTATTATCCATTCGACGGGATACATCGTCACCAACAACCACGTGATCGATGGCGCGACAGAAATCAAAGTTACGCTTACCTCCAAAGAAGAGTTCGACGCCACTCTAATCGGACGTGATCCAAAAACGGATCTCGCCTTGCTGAAAATTGCAAGTGATACCCCATTGCCCACCGTTCCGTTTGGCAATTCAGACGACCTTGCGGTTGGCGATTGGGTCTTAGCAATCGGCAATCCATTTGGTCTAGGGCATACCGTTACCGCCGGCATTGTCAGTGCCAAAGGCCGCATCATCGGCGCTGGCCCCTATGATGATTTCATCCAGACTGACGCCTCGATTAACCCCGGCAACAGCGGTGGACCGTTGTTTAATATGAAGGGCGAAGTCATTGGCATCAACACGGCGATCATCGCCAGTGGGCAAGGCATCGGTTTTGCGATTCCCAGTAGTATGGCAAAAAAAGTGCTTCTACAATTGCATGGTGCAGGTAAGGTGACGCGAGGCTGGCTCGGTGTTGCCATCCAGCGTTTATCCCCTGAGTTATTGAAAGCGTTCAGCTTAGATGATACTCAGGGTGCACTGGTAGCAGATGTGGTGACGGATGGCCCGGCCGACAAAGCCGGTCTCAAACGCGGTGATATTATCGTTGCTTTCAACGGCCAGCCTGTCAAAGAATCCAACGAGTTGCCGCGCATGGTCGCAGCAGTGGCGCCAGATACCAAAGTGGAGATCGACACCATTCGTGGTGGCAAGAGGCTCACCATCTCGGTTATGCTAGGCCGCATGAAGGATGATGAGGCAAAGGTTGCAGCGCGTATGCAACCTCCCGACGTTGAAGAGACGCTCGGTTTGCGCGTGCAGGTGATTAGTCCGGATATTGCCCGAGCGCTACGTCTGGAAGACGCCGAAGGTGTCGTGGTCTCACAAGTCGAGTCCGCCGGCCCAGCGAGTGAAGCCGGTATTCGACGCGGTGATGTGGTGCGGGAAATCAATCGCCAGCAGATCATTGATATGGAGTCCTACGAAAATGCGACAACCCAACTCGATCCCGATGTACCGGTTTTAATGCTGCTAGAACGTCGGGGCAATGGACTCTATGTGGCAGTAAGGCCACGCAAGGCAGATTGAGAGAAAACTCATGATTGAGGTTGAGCGCCTCAGCAAATATTATGGCCCAATTGCAGCCATCGAGAATCTCGCTTTTCAGGTTGAAAAAGGCGAGATTGTCGGTTTGTTGGGGCCAAATGGAGCCGGCAAAACCACCACCATGCGTATTTTGAGTGGCTATCTGTCGGCTACCGGTGGTCGCGTAAGCGTTGACGGCTATGATGTCTTTTCGCAAGCGCTGGAGGTTCGCCGCCGAGTAGGCTATTTGCCAGAGAATGTGCCTTTGTATCGGCAAATGACTGTCCGCAGTTATTTGCATTTTGTGGCAGAAATCAAAGGCGTGCCGCGCCAACAACGCACCAAACAAGTCGGCGAAGTGATGGAGACATGCGGCGTTGATGAGATGGAACGGCGGCTTATCGGGAGTCTCTCAAAAGGCTATCGGCAGCGAGTCGGGCTAGCTCAGGCACTGCTCAACAACCCGCCAGTACTCATCCTTGACCAGCCGACCGTCGGCCTGGATGCCAGGCAAATCATCGATATTCGTCAAATTATCAAAGACCTTCGGCACGATCATACGGTGATTCTCAGCACACATATCCTGCCGGAAGTTCGCATGACTTGTGATCGTGTGGTGGTCATCAGTGGCGGTCAAGTCACGGCGGTGGATACGCCGGACAATTTAACCAGACGGACGCAACGCCACCGTCTCATTCGCCTTCAGGTGCAAGGTCCGGTAGACGCCGTCCTCACCCACCTGCAAGGTATCGAAGGCGTCGTAAAGGTTGAAAAAGACCACGCTGATTCGGATGCAACCTCATTATACACACTGGCTACGGTCAAAGACCGGGACTTACGGGCCGCTGTCGCCCAGGCCATCATCCAGCAGGGTTGGCAATTGCTGGAGTTGCGTGTGCACCGTCTAAGCCTTGAGGAAGTCTTTAGCGAGCTTGTCACCGAAGAGGAGACAGCGGATGCGTAGTATGATCGCAGTCTTCAAACGGGAACTGAAGGCCTACTTTACACAGCCTATCGCCTACGTCATAATGGGTAGCTTATTACTTATTGTGGGGTTGTTCTACTATCTCTACTTCCGTCAGTTCTTGGGCATGAGCTTTGAAGCCATACGCAATCCCATGTTTGCCCAACAACTCGATCTCAGCATCATGGTGATGGCGTCAACCATCAGCACCATCGGCGCCGTCAGCGTGTTTACCTTACCTTTAATCACCATGCGCATGTGGTCGGAAGAGAAGCGCACCGGAACCGCGGAATTGTTGCTCACCTTCCCACTCCGTGAGCGTGACATTATTTTGGGCAAGTTCTTCGCCGCCCTGGCCGTTTACACCCTCCTTCTCGTGCTAACCTTGCTCTATCCACTGCTGACGGCTCTGTTCGGCACCTTAGACCCCGGCCCGATCATCTCCGGATACATCGGTACCTTACTCATGGGAGCAGCCCTGTTATCCCTCGGTTTTCTGTGTTCCACCTGGACAAAAAACCAAATTGCCGCCGGTGCTTTAGCCTGGGCTGGATTTCTGTTCTTCTGGCTGATTGGTCACCTTGCAGACTTTGTCGGTGGCAAGCTTGCCACCCTGTTTACCCATGTGTCGTTTGCGAACCACTACGGCAACTTTATTAAAGGCATTGTTGAAACGCGAAACATTGCGTTCTTTGTCTTGTTCAGTCTATTCGCCCTCTTTCTTGCTCTACGTTCTATTGAATCGACCCGGTGGCGAGGATAAGTATGGCGGCATCCGCAGGACGGCGACGCTCACCATGGCACGTCTTCAACCTTCGCACCTTCAAATATGGTAGTCACGCTTCGCTGTTCACCCTGATCGTCTTAACCAGCACGATCATGCTCTATACAATAATGGTCAACTATAGCCAGCGGATCGATGTTACGCGTGCAAAACGATTCACCCTGACCAGCCAAAGCGTCAAATTGCTACAAACCTTACAAAGGCCAATCAAGGTGATGGGCTTTTTTCGCCTTGAAGACCCTGAACGTGGGCAATTCGAAGACCTGCTTAAACAATACGTCCACCATTCAGAGCAAATAACCTATGAGGTGGTTGATTTTTACCGTCAACCGGCCTTGGCTAAACGATACAACATTACACCTTTCAATACGATGGTGGTGACGGGATACGAGAAGGAAGAAAAAGTTTTCCGCCTCCAAGAAGCGGCACTGACCAATGCAATCTTGAAGGTTACACGCGAGAAAAAAAAGGTGATCTATTTCACCACCGGACATGGCGAACCGTCGATAACTGACACCGAACGCAATGGTTATAGTCTTGCCAAGCAAGATTTGGGAAACCACAACCACGATGTCAAAGAGTTGGTGTTAGTACGTCACCAACGACTGCCGGATGACGCTGCTGTCGTTGTCGTGGCTGGCCTACGAACCGACCTTTTGGGATCCGAGATAAGCGCCTTGGCGGCCTATATAGAAGGCGGCGGGCATGTTTTAATTATGCTGGACCCGGGAGTCGCCGCTGGCCTGGTCTCATTTTTGGCGCGTTATGGTCTCACGCTTGGTCATGATTGGGTGATTGAGACCAACGCCCTTGGTCGCTTGTTTGGCGGTGACTACCATATGCCGGCAGTAACGGCGCATGCTGGCCACCCCATTACCGAAGACTTAAGCGTAAGCGGCGTCATGACCATCTTCCCGGTGGTGCGCTCGGTTCGCGTTGCCGAGCTACTTCCGGATGGGGTGAGCGCGCAAACCTTGATGTCGACGAGCCCGCAAAGCTGGGCGGAAACCGATTTTGAAGCGTTAGCAGATAATCGCTCTGCATTTGATGAAGGACGTGACCAAAAAGGGCCTATCAGCATCGCTGTAGTTGCGACCATTACTGCCAAGCAAGTCGTGGGCAAAGACGATAGCAAGCAACGTGCGCCTGCCGCCCGTCTTGTTGTAATTGGCGATTCCGAGTTTGCCAACAATAACTTTATTACCTTACAGGGTAATAGCGATTTCTTCCTGAACGCGGTTAGTTGGCTTGCCGAAGAAGAAGACTTAGTTGCCATCCGACCACGTGAGGGCGGACATAGCGGCCCGGTCATCTTAACAGCCGCCCAGGAATCGCTCATCTTTTGGTTACCGGTGGTGGTGCTGCCCCTGGCGGTTTTCACTGCCGGCGCGCTCGTCTTCAGCAGACGGAGATGGCAGCAGTGAACGGCGCAAACGCTAAGTGCCGCATTGGGGGCAGGTCTTGCGCATCGCCTAAGGCTAAGGATATGGGCGTCAAGCT
>JAPULM010000072.1 GCA_027294925.1 bacterium | reverse complement strand
GAGCGGCTCGTAACCTGCTGCTTTGATCGCTTGCCGGAGGGTTTGCGTCTCGACCTGCGACGGGATATACACCACGGTTGCCTTTTCAGTAGCGAAGTTGACCTGTGCTTGCGCCACCCCGGATAATCCTTGCAGTTCATGCTCGCTGCGCGACGCACAGCCGGCGCAGCTCATGCCGCGAATTGGAAGATGCAGCCGTTGTGCCGGCATTTGCGCTACTCCTCTTCCGCCATCAGGCCCCTTGAAAAGATGAAACCTCAGTCGTTGCAACAGGCCGCCTATGTCTACGGCGCCGTTATCGGTTAATTCTAGCAACAAAGTCGACATCAACAAAAAGAGGCGCATCTGGTCTCAATAGCAAGCCTATATACACTAATCTATAAGTCGAATTTCTTATTTGTCAAGCCGCATAAATGTCTACACCCTCACACGGTCGCGAAATTGATGCGGCTGCGGTCCGTTCAAATTCGTCAAATGGGAGCGTTTCACCAGTACTATTATGGAACGTTTCGAGAACTACTTTGAGACCGACGCCAAGGGTAACCCGCTGCTGTATTTGGAACGCGTTATAGGACGACCGAAGAAGGCGAATTTAATTAAACCACAACAAAGTGTAGACTTGACCCCATTCCTACTGCTACTCTGATCCCGATTTTTATGCTATGTCACAAGTAAGGACGTGAAGATGACGGAACACCACACCCAATTCCGGAGCAAGCGATGGTGGCTCGGGGCCGTTGGCATCTGCATAGTGCTGTTAGGGTTTGCCGTGCTTTTACGCCCTAATCGTAGAGCACAGACGCCTCTCCTCCCTGCACCGTCGGTCAGCACGGTCGCACCATCCACCCCTTTGGCTAGCGGGTCGACGATTCAGTTCACCGATGTCACTGCCCAAGCGGGTATTGATTTCACCCATTTTGCCGGCGCCTCAGGGCAAAAATGGTATCCCGAAACCATTGGATCGGGCGTCGGCTTTTTCGACTATGACCAGGATGGCTGGGTCGATCTCTTATTGATCAATGGCAGTTATCTGAACAAAGGGCAGAGGACCACAGCTAACGACCCCGGACCCACTATGCACCTCTATCGCAACCGAGGAGACGGCACCTTTGAAGACGTCACAGAGGCCGCCGGACTTGCAGTCCCCATCTATGGGATGGGCATGGCAGCCGCAGACTACGATAACGACGGCGACAGCGATTTGCTGGTCACCGGCTATCAACATCATCTATTTTTTATCAACAATGGCAATGGGACCTTTAGGGATGCGACGGACGAGGTCGGCATTGGTGGTGGAACATGGGGTTCCGGCGCAGCTTTCTTTGATTATGATCGTGACGGATATCTTGATCTTGTCATCAGTAGCTATGTGGAATGGCGACCTGAGCTGGAAGCGGGTCTGGATTGCACCTATGGTACGCCAGATAAAGACTACTGCCCGGTTCGTTATTTCAAAGGACAAGGACTGACGTTGTATCATAATCGCGCTGACGGCACCTTCGAAGACGTTACCCAACGGGCTGGGGTGAGGGCGGCGGGCACACGCGCCTTTGCCCCTTACATCTTTGATTACAATGACGATCTCTGGCCTGACATGTTTATTGCTAGCGATGGTACACCCAGTTTACTGTTCCACAATCGCGGTGATGGCACCTTTGAGGAGGTCGGTATGCGCACCGGCATTGTTCTGGATGAGAGGGGCGGTGCTTATGCAGGGATGGGAATCGATGCGACATACCCGAAAAACGACGGCCAACTGTGTATCGCAATTGGTAATTTTGTCGGTGAGCCGACGACGCTGCATTGCCGGGCAAGACAAGGGACAACCTATCATCCCGAACTTTACGCGGAAGTATCTGCCTGGTCAGGCATTGGCCGCCCAACCCTACGTTATGTGACCTTTGGCCTGTTTTTTTTGGATATGGATCTGGATGGGTATGAGGACCTGTTCATGGTAAACGGCCATGTCATCGATGAGGCACGTTTACGTAACGCCCCCCGGGCCCAACGTCCGCAGCTCTTCCGTAATCTGGGGACCGGCAAGTTTGAGGAAATTCTTCCGCCAACCGGAAGCGCCCTCAGCCAGCCGTTGGTGGGTCGCGGCGCCGCCTATGCGGACTATGATCAGGATGGCGATGTGGATATTGTGATCAGCCAAAATCAAGGCCCGGCCTTGCTGTTGCGTAACGATACCGCACGGCAGGCTCGCTTCCTACGGGTTCACCTGCAAGGGACAAACAGCAATCGTGACGGCATCGGTGCGGTGGTGCAAGTCCAGGTCGGCGACAAGGTGATGAGACGCATGCTACGCTCCGGACGTAGTTATTATTCCCAACATGAAAAGACCTTGACGTTTGGACTTGCTCAGGCTGAACAGGCAGACCGAGTGGAAGTCGTCTGGCCGTCCGGTTTGATGGACGTGCACCACAACGTGCCGGCAGATACGGAGCTTCGTGTTGTTGAGGGTACACATCCAAAGGCGCCTTCGACACCAGCCTCCCGGCTTGCCGCCAGTCCTGCGGCAACCCTACCAAAACACCTGCCCACAGAACTGCCTGATGCGACAACCAAGCAGGCGTTCATGACACAGACCCAGGCCGGCATCGAAGCCTATCAGTCCGGGCATTTTCCAGCTGCGACGCAGGCGTTTGAGATGGCCAGAAAACTTCGCCCGACGGAACTCCTTCCGTACCGGTATCTGGCCGATCTATATTGGCAACAAGGCATGGCGGAACGGGCCGCCCAAACCGTGCGTTCATTGGCAACCGTTGTACCGGATGCCTACTTTTTAGACCGACTGGGTGTCGACAACGAAGCTGCCGACCTGCCCGGCCTGGCGCTATTGTTTTATCAACAAGCGGTTCGTCTGAACCCTCAGTTCCCCAGCGCCCGTTACAATCTTGGCCGGGCGCACCTCAAGAACGGTAA
>JAPULM010000071.1 GCA_027294925.1 bacterium | reverse complement strand
CTTCTCGAAGAAGTCCTCATGGGGTTGGACGAAACCAGAGAGGCGTTAGACCAAGCGGTCTTCATTTTAGAAAGCATGATAGACGATTTCAGTCCTGATTTATGGGACGATTTTCATGACGTATTCGAACGGGAACTGTTGTTGCCGTTACAATCACGGCGTGACACAATTGACCATTTATTAGTTACACTGGCGGAAGAAACAGAGGAAGCAGGCGCTTAGCAAGTGAGACAGGTGGAAACCATCCTCATTAAAGCCGGCCGTCTCTTTGACGGCGTAGCTGACCGCGTCACACCACAGGCCTATGTCATCATAGAAGGCGATGCCATCACAGCCGTTGGTCCGCAAGGTGATCTTGGAGACAATTTGGACCGCTTTACGCAACAAATTGATCTTGGCCCTGACGTCACGCTGTTGCCTGGCCTGATCAATATGCATACCCATATGTCGTTCAGCGCCGGCGAATCTGTTTTCGACGATCACCAACGTGAATCCTATGAAACCAAACTGATTCGCGCCGTGGAAAATTTACAGGCCGCCTTACATACCGGTGTTACCACGGTACGCGACTGTGGTACGCTCAACGGTATTGCCTTTGCCATGCGAGCAGCTATCGAACAAGGCCTCACCCTAGGGCCACGTGTCATTGCCTCAGGCGCCGGTATCACCACCACCGGTGGTCACTTATGGTTTTGTGGGGTTGAGGCTGACAGTGAAACTGAGGTGCGCCGCGCCGTACGCAGTCAGGTGAAAGCAGGGGCCGACTTCATCAAAATATTTGCCACCGGCGGTGGTACAACACCGGGCACCAACTCCACGGCGGCGCAATATAACGAAAACGAAATGTGCGCCATCACTGAGGAAGCCAGGCGACTCGGTAAAACAACTGCCGCACATGCGCATGGCTCCCCCGGCATACGGACATCGATTGCTGCCCGCGTTACCACCATTGAGCATTGTTCGTTTATGCAACCTAGCGGTACGCTGATCTATGAACCGGATCAAGGTCGCCGCATCGCTGATGCCGGTATTTACGTGTGCCCCACCATCTTCTGGGGATGCGGCAAAAAATTGCTGCGTGATGAACCGCATGATGCACCGCAAGTGCGAGACTATCTTGAGAAACGTGAATCCCGCTTTAAGCTTGTGCGGCAGTTGGTCGAGCAAGGCGTACAAATCGTTTCAGGCAGTGACGCTGGTGTGGCGCTGAATACATTTACTGACTATCCTGACGATTTAATTCTTGCCGTAGAGGGGACTGATCTTTCGCCCGTCTATATTCTTAAATCGGCTACCTCCGTCGCAGCAGAATCGCTCGGCCTCAGTGAGCTGGGCGTCATTGCAGCGGGCAAAACAGCGGATCTATTCGCCGTACAGGGCAACCCTTTAGAAGATATTCATGCCCTCAACACGCCTAAACTGGTCATATCACGTGGCCGTGTGATCGTTTGATCCACCCTTTTATGTATGTCGCACAAATTTTTACACCGCAGGCCTCAGAAACGATCATAGGCAAACGCCCAAGTATTTATTGCCGACCGTCAAATCCTAATTGGCGCCATGCTTCATAGAGAACAACCGACACGGCATTGGACAAGTTGAGACTACGGCTGTGCGGCTGCATGGGAATACGCAGCACACGATCCGGGGTTACACGTTGCAAAATAGAGGCCGGCAAACCACGGCTTTCCGGACCGAATAAAAATGTGTCATTGTCTTGGAAAGCGACATCGCTGTAGCTCCGTTTCCCCTTCGTGCTAAGTGCGAATAGACGAGAGGAAATAGCATGATGGCAAAAGTCTTGCAACGAAGGGTAATGCTTCACCTGGACCCATTCGTGATAATCTAGACCGGCACGACGTAGCTTGGCGCTATCCCAGGCAAAACCTAGCGGATGAATCAGATGAAGCTGAGCGCCGGTATTGGCGCATAGCCGAATCATGTTACCCGTATTGGGCGGAATCTCAGGCTGGTAAAGAGCAATATGTAACATCAGACGAACTCAAGCACGGGCTGTCTCAATTGCCTGGCCGGCACAGTCAATCTGCAACACATGTTTAACCACGCCATCAAACACCTCCTTACCGCGTCACAGAGTCCGCCATCCGTACCCGTCATAACGAATTAAAACGAATCGATTATATGTCCGTCGAGACACCATGTATACTGGTAATTTTGTACGAGAAATCAACCGAGAAGTCAACTGCGGCGTGACGCCGAACACCATGGCACCATGCCGGATAGCCGCAACACACTTGCAACCGGCGTGCTGTATGGTTAAAAATATGCTCAGCCTTCGTTATTGAAGTCAGGGCATGGAGAATAGGAGATGGTAATGGTTGACTTACTCACAGCAACAATGAATTCGTTTCGCGGCATTGTTCCCGAACCTACCGCATTGCCTGAAGATCCGGAGGTGTTTCGCCAACGCTTGCATCATTCTCTGCAAACCTGGCAACATGAAGGCGGCCTTGTCGTATGGCTGGAAATTCCCATCAAGCGCGCCCAACTTATCCCGCTAGCAGTAGAAGCCGGCTTTTCCTTTCATCACTCAGATGAAAACTACTTGATGCTCGCCCGTCGTCTCGTACCAGATGCCTTTATTCCACCTTACGCCACGCATTATATTGGAGCAGGCGGCGTCGTTATCAATGATGCTCAGGAACTGCTTGTGGTGTCAGAGAAATATCGGCAGCGTAAAGGCCCCGCCTATAAATTACCAGGCGGCGCCCTACAACCAGGCGAACATCTCGCCGAAGCCGTCATTCGGGAAGTGCTGGAAGAAACCGGGGTGCAAACGCAATTCCAGACCCTGGCGTGTTTTCGACACTGGCATGGATACCGGCATGGGAAATCCGATATCTATTTTGTCTGCCGCTTGAAACCGTTAAGTCTCGACATCTCCATGCAGGCCGAAGAAATTGCCGAATGCCTCTGGATGCCGGTCGACACCTTTCTGAGTGACCATGACGTCAGCCCATTCAACAAACGGATCGTGCAGGCAACCTTAGAGGGCCCTGGTTTAGCGCCATCACAGGTCGACGGCTTTGCAGACGACGGCAGACGCGAATTTTTTATGCCGCATGCATAATGTCATGCGGGTCAGAAAATCGCTAACAGATTGGTCGATGCACCTGTACCAAGTAGCAACAGTACCGGCGCCGCAGCTCCGAGGCGCTGAGGCGGTATTTATGAACTCAACTTGTAGAACAGCGACGCGCCGCCGCCGAGGACACCGCGTTTCGCTTCGTCAGACAAAGCAGATCGATTGGCAATCATCTTGGGCGCGCCTGGGAAAAAGCCATCGGGATGAGGGTAATCGGTCGCCCATAGAATCTTATCAGGCCCGATATAATCGGCCAGTACATCCAAGCAGCCTTCTACTGGCTCAAACGAAATCCAGCAATTGCGTTGAAACAATTCACTAGGTCGCATGCTCAAGCCAGAATCGTTAAAACCCTGATCGTCGAAATGGCGATCCATACGGTCTAACCATGACGCAATCCAGCCGCCACCGGATTCGAGAAAACCGATG
>JAPULM010000070.1 GCA_027294925.1 bacterium | reverse complement strand
CCTGTACCATCTTACGACGCAGGAAAGCAAACTTTTCCATCCCGTCGTCCATCTTGTCTTCGCCGCCGCCTAACAGGATCAACAAAGGTTCCAATTGCTCCGGCGTGGCACCCAACTCGAGCGTACGCTGTTCGGCAATATCCAATGCTTCTTGGATCTCCTCGATACGATCGGGGTCTTGCTCAATTAAATAACTCAGCTGCAGACAACCAAACGCTAGATGGCGGGACTCATCTTGTGCGCAGAGGCGAAAAATAGCCTTTTCAGCCTCATTCTGAGCGATCAATTCGCCAAGCCGGAAAAGGGTCAGCACACGGCCTTCTCCGAATAAATGCAGACGCGCCAGCATCTGCGGAAATGAGCGTATGTCAAATATGTATTTTAACCCTTCTTCCACTTCCCGAGGGCATTTTCCCAGCCCACCACCGTTGGCCAGCGCACGTTTGCGAAAAACCTCGAGATGACGCGCTTCATCCATCACCTGGGTGGCCATGAACAGTTTGGTTTCATGATAGGCATTGTTGACTTGGCCAAGCCAACGCCCCGGTACGTCGCCCGCAATGAATTCGACTTCGGTGAAAAATGTGCAAAGCTGACACATGGCATGCTCGAGATCTTTAGGCAAAGGTTTGAGTTCGTGCCATGGAATATCCCGAGTTGAACTCCATTGCCGAGCCACCGCTTCTTCATAGAGCTTACCCATATTTTGTGCCCAGGCTTCTCCTGCGGTATTGATCGTATAGCCCATGCCGGGTAAGTCGTGCGGATCGAAGTCGGCGCCGCGTGGCGCAAAGCTCAGGGAATCACTCACATCGTCAGGAATAACCGCGTAAGAGCCGATGTTGATATCGTCAAGTGTCAGCCCACGCTTGCTGGGCGTTGCTTTGACTCCCCACTCGGAGTCAACCTGCATCCAACTGAGGTCGTATTCACCATTGCGCAGCCTTTCTCGGTAGGCTTGTGTACGTTCACTCATAATCGGTCTCCTTAGAGATGGCGGCCAGTTTGGCGCGTAGGGATAAGTGCTGATAGCGTGCTTTTAATTCATCATGTCCGCGTTTCTCTTGTTGTAACAGAACCGCTCTAATAATGCAACTTGACTTCCCACACGCCATCTCATACCGCCTTTAGCAAAACGTTAACCCTTGGCACCCAGTTTCTCACGAAAATGGCGGTGGTGGTCCCTCGGCACCGTAGCGCTCAAGCTCTTCGAGCAAATTTTTGAGGCTATAGACGGGTTTATAACCCAGCCATTTCCGGCTCTCTGAGAGGTCGAGTTTGGTCGGTTTTTCGGCCGGATTCAAGCCGTACCGAAGCGCCAACTCGTAGTAGGCCGGGTAATACGTTTTAAACGTCGTGCCCGATCCTCGCTTGTCCCATTGTTGCAAATCTTCATCGGTGTACTCATACGCCCCATCCACAGGCAGCACCAAGTTACAATCTAACCTTGTGGTGGCAAGTAAGTCGCGGCTTTTCAGCACAGCTTGAGCGACATCATTAATATGTACAGCGCCGCGCCAAAACCACTGCGCCCAGCCTATAAACGATGTGTACGTGGCCCGATTCCAGTGTGGGATAAAGCCACGCGGACGCAGCGTCACCACGTTCATCGCATGCCGTGCTGCGTAGGTCTGGGCAATCTCCTCACCCAAAACTTTGGTATGTCCATAGATGCTGTGCCGGCTCCTGACGCTTGAGCTGGAGATGTAAATGACCTTCTGAATACCGGCGCGCGCTGCAGCTTCGAATACGTTGAACGTTCCGGTGACGTTGAGGTCCCAAAACGCGTATACATCCTTAAGGCCTGCGGCGTCATGCAAACCATGCCAGGCCGCAATATGCACAACACAGTCTACCTCCACACAAGCCTTGGCGAGACAGGCGCGATTCAAAATTGATCCTTGCAAGTAGATACCGTGTGAATCCAGCGGCGGTCGAATATCCAAACGCAACGGGGTATCACGCCGCTGTTCCAACAGGGGGGTAAGAATGGTGCAGAGATCACCTGCGCCACCCGTTAGCAGAATGCGCATGATGGTTTAGTCCACCTTTTAGCGGCCTCCTTCCTTGACAAAATCTTTTCGCACGTCATAACGTTTAGCATAGCACAAATTCGGGTGATATCATCTCTTCTCGTTGTGGCCGGACTGCATCAAAAGGAATACACGCCTTACCATGAACGTTTTTCAGATCATCGCCCTTCTGATCACCTTAGCGGCGCTATTTAGCTATATAAATCACCGCTGGATCAAACTGCCAACGATCATCGGTCTGATGCTGATTTCGTTGTTGTTTTCGTTGGCGCTGATTGTGGGTAGCCATTTCGGCCTGAATTTCGAAGCCCAAGCAGAGCAGATCATCGCCAGTATTGATTTCAATCAAACGCTGATGCAGGGCATGTTAAGTTTTTTGCTGTTTGCCGGTGCGCTGCACGTCAACCTCGATAATTTACTACAACAAAAAGGCACCATCGCTACATTTGCGACGCTGGGTGTCCTTGGCTCCACTTTGTTGGTTGCGGGCTCGATGTTCCTGATCTTACGCTGGGTCGGCCTGCCCCTGCCGTTTGTCTATTGTCTGGTGTTTGGCGCACTGATTTCACCGACTGATCCCATTGCGGTGCTCGGTTTGCTCAAGCAGGCCAACGCGCCTGAGTCGTTGGAAACCAAAATTACCGGTGAATCCCTGTTCAACGACGGCATAGGGGTGGTGATCTTTTTGGCCATCTATGAAATGTTGAGCGGTGAACAGCATTTCGATGCCTTGCAGGTCGGAACCTTGCTGTTACAAGAAACCCTGGGTGGTATTACGTTGGGATTGGTTTTGGGCTGGATCACCTACCGTCTTGTTAAAAGCATCGACAACTATCAGGTCGAAATTCTTCTGACCCTGGCCCTGGTGACCGGTGGATACGCACTCGCCTTAGCCCTGCATACCTCTGGCCCGTTGGCCGTTGTTGCGGCCGGATTATTAGTTGGTAATCATGGGCGCCGGCTGGCGATGTCTGATCAAACGCGGGACCACCTCGACACCTTCTGGGAGTTGCTCGACGAGATTCTCAATGCGGTGTTATTTGTGCTGATTGGGCTCGAACTTCTCATCGTGACGTTGACCGGCCCTTATCTGATCACCGCCCTATTGACAATTCCCGTCGTCCTCGCTGCCCGCTTCATCAGTGTAGGTATTCCAGTCACCGTGCTACGACTTTTTCGCGATTTTACGCCGCATGTCATTAAGATTATGACCTGGGGTGGATTACGTGGGGGGATCTCGGTGGCGCTGGTGCTATCACTGCCGAGTGGGTCAGCACGCGATCTTTTACTCACCATCACCTATGCTGTGGTGGTGTTTTCCATCCTGGTGCAGGGCTTGACGATGGCGCCTTTGTTACATAAAGCCGTATCGGCGCAACCGGTGGAAACAGAATAAGCGTAGGACGCATAAGGCCGGCATGACGTAGAAACCTAAGCAGACACCCGCCGATGCCGCAACCAAACAACAGGGATGGCGGCCAACAAGACAATGAGAGCCATCAGGATAAACATATCATGATAGGCGAGGGTTGATGCTTCTTGCGCCAACCACCGGTTAAGGACGACCTGGATTTTAGCGTGTAGTGTCATGCCCACCTCGCCCGCTGCAAGCAACTGCCGACGCAGTTCATTGGTAAGATATGTCACATCGAACGCCGCCAGGTGCTGATCTTCCTGTAACAAGCGGGTCCGTATTGCCAGCCGCTGTTGTAACCAGTAACCGGCAAACGCCACCCCGAACGTACTGCCTAGGCTATTTAGGAGTCCGCGTAGCCCTGCACCCATACGTACTTGGTCATCAGGTAGACTTGACATCACGATAGTCATAATGGGTGTCTGAATCAAGCCGCGCGCCAGATTCTGGACCATAAGCAATGCAACGATCACCCAGATGTCAGTCCAAACATCAATCGTAGCAATGAGCACATAGACCAGCACCAGAATGAGAGAGCCGCTTAGAATCAGCCAACGTCCCTCCATGGTGTCCGCCAGGCGTTTGTGGCATTAGTTGTCCTTCTCGACTCGGCCATAAAACGCTTTCACCAAAGCCTCTTTGGCCTTCGCTAACCCTTCGACAAAATCTTCAGACACTGTGCAACGGCCGTTTCCGCCTTGCTACGGAGGACAGCGTTGTCGTTGTTTGCAATCGGATGCGAAATGGTGACAAATGGAAATGCCGGACGGCCTGACACCTCAGCCATCGTCTGGGCTGTTTGGACAAATCGATCGGTAATGATGGCAGTGGCGGCAATGCCGGCTTTTTCAGCCGTAACAGCATCGTGCAAACTGCACGACGAGCAGCTGCCTCAATCCCCTACCGCGGAAATGATGGCGTCGCACTGCTTCATGTCTGCGATGACCGCGTCCGGCGCCGGACGACTTGCATCGGGCTTCTTGAATCGTAACACATGGCTGACCCCATGCTGAGACCGAAGGATCTCTTCCATATGGTCGAGCAGTTCACGCACGTGGATTTTACCATTGTCCAGCAAGCCGATCGTTCGACCCTGTAGTGCCTCCAGACGCTCTGGGATAGCGGCCGTAGCGACGGTTACTTCGGCAGTCGGATCAAGTACACGAATACGCATAACACGGTTCTCCCTTGTCGGTTGGGTCGAGCAATGAAACCCAACAATTCCAGGCTGCTTTTCATCCGTTACCAAATACGTTTCAAGTCGTTTTTTCGTGATCAATTGCTTGTGTTATGGCTTTAGCTTTGGAGCCCAGCCAGGGAGGAATAATGGCACCAAAGCCGCCGGCTGGGCCGCCGGCGGCAACCACAAGCAGATCCTCTGGCACCCGCAGCGCGGTGAATTCCTGCTTTGGGCCGCCACTGCGATGCACGATATTGGCTTTGCCCACGGTGGCCCACTGGTGCCGGAATACACGGGCAGAACGAAATATATACTCGCGAATGTCATCTTTGGTCCAGCCGGCAGCCGTGATGAGTTCACGCAATTGTTTTGGAATAATCAGGACATAATTGCCAGACCAAACCGAATAGGTTAGCATATTATGCCGCATTTCGGCGGCAAACGTCTCGACAATTTCTTCCGGATCATGTGTCCACTCGTTCATCGCCTGGCGTGGCGCTTCGCATGCCATGACGGTGACACCAGACACGCCTTGTGGAACGCCGCGTTCTTGCGCCAGCGGTGTCCATGGACTGTCTTCTTCGTCTTCCGCCACACAAAATGTGAACTTGCCCGGATGTCCGAGTGTTGAACGGTCAAGCTGCCCTGGAATACAGCCGAGCACATTGATCAGCAGCAGACGGATGGCACGGCCGATAGTGGCATTGGCTCGACTACTGTTTGCCAATACATTGTGCGTTGCATTCAGGCCAATTGCATTGCGGATGGGGCCATTTACAATGATGAATGGTGCGCTACCGCCCGTGCTGGCTGTGCTGCCATGCAAATTAAACGGCTCCTGGCACATCGCACGTACAACGGCCACTACCACCGGCATATAGGCCGGCTTACAGCCGGCCATGACCGCATTAACAGCAACTTTCTCGGCGATAATCGGTCGCTCTCGCAGCCGCTCGACACCTACCACGTCAGCCGCTTCTAAGCCACCGGCTTCAAGGCAGGCGAGCACCAGCTCTTCTGTCGGCGGTATAATCGGCAGACCATCTGTCCAGCCTTTGTCCTGGTAAAATTCATTCACCTCCAACATGTCGGGCAACTCATAGGTGGCCGATTGCAAAGATTGAGTAGGTAACGTCATCGGTGTTTGCCTTCTGCAAAAAGCGTTTGCGTACTTGGCGCCATCGCGGTAGTGAGTGGAATACGGCCTTATTAACGATAGACCTCCGGATTGACCAGCACCACTGGTTCCGGTTGCCCGCCCTCGAGCACGGTGAGCACGGCGCGTGCCGCTAAGATACCGCTTTCTCGCAATCCTTCCCTGCTGTAGGCGGCGAGATGGGGCGACAACACAACATTGTCCAGGCCCTGGTAGGGATTATGCTGTAACGGTTCGTCGTGAAACACGTCAAGCCCCGCTCCTGCCAGACGCCCCTCGCGCAGCGCGTTGGCCAATGCTGCCTCATCGATCAAGTCGCCGCGTGCCGTGTTGATCAGAACAGCGGTCGGTTTCATCAGGCGTAGAGCATCACGATCAATGAGGTGACGTGTGTCATGCCGCAGTGGTGCATTGATCGACACGATATCGGCTTGTTGTAAAAGTTCCGCCAAGGATACATAGGTAATACCGTACTGTTGGGCAAAAGCCGTATCTTGTACCACATCGGTTGCCAACAATGGCATTTCAAAGCCCTGCGCCCGCCGTGCAACAGCTTTGCCAATGCGGCCCAGACCAATAATGCCAAGCCTTTTGCGGCAGATATTGGTGCTGACCAGGACGTCCCAACGCCCGTCACGTACCATACGATCTGCTGCCGCCACCTGTCGGGTGACAGCCAGCATGAGCCCGAATACATAGTCAGCCACGCTGTCGGTAAAGCCGGCTGCGACCACCACGGGGATGCTGCGAGATGTAGCGGCATTAATGTCCACCGAATCATAGCCAACGCCACGAATAGCAACGATTTTGAGCTGCGGCGTGTTGTCAAACACTGCTTCAGTGAGCGGCAATGACGAGATAATCGCGGCGTCTACCTCATGCAATAGGTCGATGGCTCTCGCTTCCGACACGTTGCCGTCACCCTGTGTCCAGTTAATATCCTGCTGCCGGATGGTGCAGCCGTGACGCTGAAGTAATTCTAATGGCTGAGGATCAACAGCAAAATAGCGTGCCGTTATAAGAATATTTGGCATGACTACCTCTCCCGGCCTGATGATGTCTAATCTGTCGATCATACCACCTTTTTTTACCTCGTCCAGAGGTCTTCGCATCTAATCATCCAACAAGCCATTTGGGTGATTGAAGTGAAGAAGGGCTTGAAAGGGTCTTTGGTACTATCTGGAAGCAATCTGACCATCCTAGTGAGGCCAACTGATTGATGTATACCCCTCAATTAATTGAGGAAATTGAGAATAACACTTGACAATTAGGGCCAATCGATGCTAAGTTCGCTTCTTCCATCTACCACCGTTGCGTGATTCGACGCTCCTCCTCTCAGGAGATCCGGAGAGATGACAAAGGCAGAGCTAGTCGAGCAGGTTGCCGAAGAGATTAATCTTACCAAGAAACAGACTGAAACGATCGTTAATATCCTGCTGAGTAGCATTACAGAGGCACTCAGCAAGGGTGATAAAGTGGAATTACGAGGTTTCGGAAGTTTCCGTATACGAGGGCGCAATCCTCGTGAGGGGCGCAATCCTAAAACTGGTAAAGCTGTTCATATCCCCGCCAAAAGAGTCCCTTTCTTTAAAGCCGGCAAAGAACTACGCGAAATGGTCGATAATCGTTAGAGCTTTCCATACAAGATGTTGAGGGCATCAGCTAACGCCCTCTTTTGAACCAAGCGCTCTACTTCTTGCCATTTCTTGGTTTATCTGGGCCACCGTTGCCTTGGTTATTTCCGCCTTTGCCTTTGTTGACCGTAATGAATACGGTTGCACGATCACTACCACCATTCCCATCGCTCATCCTAAAGGTGAACATGTCTGCCCCGGTGTAGCCGGCACTCGGTGTATAGGTTCGTTGTGCGCCTACACCTGTCAGCATGCCGTAGGATTGGGCCGCTTACCACAGAGGCGCTCGATGTGTCGCCATCGACAGTAACCGCCTGGCATCGGCCTACGGGGCAAATGAACCTTGACAATTACCCCATTGGGTGGTGGAAACATCTCCGGTGGCCAGCAGCACATTGGCAACAATACAATTGGCGGGTCCCTGCAATTGTTCAAAGGTGAGGCTTAAAGAATAGTTGCCCAGCACGTATTTGTTTGGCTGGATGATTACACCGTTAAACCGACCCATGTGAAAATCGGCCGGATCTTGCGCATCCAGATGGATGTGCGCATCGTAGGAGGCGCCATGTTCGGCATAGTATGGGCATTCGTTGGCACCGCCCAAGCCAAAACTTTCCCAGGGGAAATTGGTGCTATTCTTGTGCGTGTATTGGAAGTTCCACACATTCATGTCAAACCAGGCAGGATGCTCATTGTATCCGTTTGCATCCGGCACATTGCCAGGTTGTGGAATCAAGTTCTGGTTACTGTCATAGAGCTCAAGTTCAACGCGTTTTACATCAACCCGTGCGGTCTGTACAATCACCCGTACGATAGGTGCGTTTGGTGTATGGATATCAACGGCGTCAAAAGTGATGGCGAGCGGCTCTGTACTCTGATAGGGGAGTACCTCCAGGGGGTGAATGGCGTCCCGTTGCCAGCGGCTAAAAGGGTCGAAAGCCGGGGCGTCGCGAATTTCGAAGTGCAGATGAGCAAAACCGCTGGCGCTTATGCCGGTATAACCAATTAATCACCCTTGTTGACGACATCATCGACGTTCACGACAGCGCTGCTCAAGTGCATGGAATTGCTATGGTAGCAGCCAACTTCCTGGCAAGATGAATAGCCCGGACGATAATGCCGTATTTGCACCAGCGGATCCGAATAGCTAGCGTGCTCGCCGGCGATTTTGATCACCCCATCGGCGATGGCGAACACTGGCGTGCCGACGTCAGTGGCAATATCGATACCGCGATGGAAGTCATAGCGGTCATTTTCAGAGGCCAGGGGGCGAGGTCCAAAGGGTGAGGCGATTGGCAGGTCAGTCTCTGCGGTATTCCCCCAGTGTTCAGGTGTACAGCCGTCGGTTGCTGTCCATCCGGCCGGTTGGCGGCGATACGTCCGCACAAAGGCCATGCCGGACTTTGATCAAACTGTTGATCAAAAGCACAACCCCAACTTAAGAATCCGCTAACCAGGATAATGAAAAGACGCTTTTGCAACATCTGTCTGGCTCCTCCTGCCTATTGGCCTGAACGGGTATAGAGCCGGCAGGGCTGACAATACAATGGCAACCGTTCAATGATGCTTACGACACACGGCATGTTGCAGGCGGCTAGGCGAAGAAGAGCATATCGATTGGCCAAAAAAGCGTACTGTTAATTTAGCGGCACGCCTTCCACTGTGATACGGTGCATTAAGCGACGTTGTCCGTGATAATCATTGAGGGCGTAATGCCAGGTTGCGCGATTATCCCAAAGTGTCATCGAGCCCGCCTGCCAGCGAAATCGGCAGGTAAATTCCGGCCGCACGGCATGCTGATAGAGATAGCCCAATAAAGGTTTTGATTCTTCCTCGCTCCAGCCGTCAAATCGCAGGGTGAAGCCGGGGTTGACGTATAATGCTTTGCGTCCGGTGTCGGGGTGACAGATGACAACCGGGTGTATCGCGTCCTGGGTGGCGAGTTCAGGGTTTTCCAAGCGGTTTTTGAGATCGGTTTCGGAAATGCGGCGAGCATTGACGCCAAACACATGTCGGCTGGAATGTACCGCATATAGGCCATCGAGCATCTTCTTTAAACCATCCGACAGCGCCTCATAGGCCAGATACATGCTGGCAAACATGGTATCGCCGCCTAAAGCGGGTACTTCACGTGCATATAGAATTGAGCCCATCGCCGGTGCCGTGTCATATGAATGGTCGGTATGCCAGCCACCACCGATATTGCGTTGCTGATCAGGCTCCTTGCGGACTTCGGCAATGATCGGATAGCCATCCACCGCTTTAAAGAAGCGGTTGACATTAATTTGTCCCCAGCGTTGAGCAAAGGCGATGTGATCTTCAGGTGCCAGGTCCTGGTCGCGAAAGAAGATGACGCTATGTTCATGAAAGGCGCGGCGGATGTCAGAGAACTGTGCATCACTGAGGCCGGCAGCGAGGTCCACGCCGTGTATCTCGGCACCGAGTGCGCCAGCTAGCGGCCGAATGTCGATGTTCTTTGTGCTATTTGGCATACTTATTTTCCTCTTATCTAAGGCGATCTCCTGTAGTTTGGAAAGCGTCTAAAGTCAGGCGTCGGATAGCTGAGCAGGATTATAGTACGATAATTCATCTGCATTTGCACGATACAAAATTAGGTGAACAGGATACATGGATCGTCGTCCGGAGGCAGGAGGGAACGGTGTGATCTTGACGTTGCACGTATGAATCTGTGCAAAATGGGCATATTGTCGTTGATCAGCAGCACGGGCGTTGTACAACGTTGCAGGAATTGCCGCATAGCGGCGGCAGTTTCCCGGTTATAGATCAGGAAGCAACCCACAACGAGGTCTACAGGTGGCAGTTCTAGCGTTTCATAACGACCCGGCAGACAGATAAAGTCTGTTATGTTATTCTGACGCAACTGGCGCTCACACAGTTCAATCGCAGCTGGGGCGAGGTCGTTGATATAAAGCGACTTACAAAGCCGTCCGATGACCAACGTTTCGAGACCAAGGCCCGCACCGAGGATGAGGATGGAGCGATCTGCCACCCATGCGGGTTGGTCTAGCAGGAAACGGCAAAACCGTTCGGTAACGGTCCAACGTCGATCATAGTAGACGTTTACCCCGGCGTCGATGTCATCGATAATACGGGCGATAATTTGGGGGTGCTCGAGGTTGAAAAGCTGGAAGGTCTGGGTGGCAATGGAGACTGTGCGCCAGAGGGGAGGGACGGTCGCGCGTGGCAATGCTTAGCTCTCCACGTTATCCAGCCAGGCCAACACGGCGTCACGGATTGGTGGTAGGCTCTTGTAGCGCTGCATGGCTGGTGGTAGCGCCCGTATGGCTGCCGCTAGGGCAACCGCTTGGCCCGAGTATGCGGCGAGGCTATACAACGGGTGAACATACACACGGATGGTAAAGAGAATGTCGCCGCTGCCGGGAAGGCGTCGTAGGGTTTGGCGCTCCATGCGTAGCCATACGGTGTCGCCTGCATTAGCGGCTGTCACATTTGTATTGCGGGTATGTTGCCCATGTCCAGTCGGCTGAAACAGGGTCGGGTCATCCGTGAGACTCCAGTTAAGCCGCCAAACGGGCCGTTCCGTTTTCAATCGGCTGAAGAACGGATCCATACTTGCGTCCAGTTGAGGTTCGTAGTCAGGCACTGGGGCATGAATGGCGCCCAAGGATTTGCCCATCTTGTCGCTTAGTCGCCAACGGGTTGGAAAGCAAACCGAGGCGCCCACCAGACGGTAGGTGGTTCCGTTGTCCGCCTGTTGCATGAGACAGAGGTCTTCCTGCACCAGACGCCCTGCCAGGTCAAGTGGATGCAGGGTGGCATCTGTCAGATTCCAGCATTGACCGGTTAGCAGATTGTCCAGCTGGGTGCCGACCCGGCGATACAGAGCTGGAAAGCGAGTCGGCAGATGGGCAAGCAGGAGATCGAGCACCTCTGCTGAACCTGCTCTAGCTGCCGGCAGGGCAGCAAAGACATCCTCGTGTCGCAGGCATAATAAGTGCTCCTTTACAGCTAGTTCGGCTGACATATGCTCATCTGGCTCAATCCAGTCTCGTAGATCGAGGGGTGCAAGTCCCATCGTGAGCCGAAACGGCCCGCGCTGAAATGGCGCATAATCGGGCGCCGACATCCTAGGAGGATGTAACATGTTAATGCCTCTTGAGATGCGCTTGTAAGAAGCGACTGGTGTATGATGCTTCAGGATGTTTCACAAGATCGTTTGGCGATCCGGTAATGACCACTTCACCACCGGCATCGCCGCCTTCAGGGCCTAGGTCAATGATGTAATCGGCTTGCCGGATGACGTCAAGGTTGTGCTCGATAACCACCACTGTATTACCCTGCTCCACCAGTGATTGTAATACATGTAGGAGTTTCTCGATATCCGCCAAATGGAGACCGGTGGTGGGTTCATCCAGAATATAAAGTGTTCCCGGCTGCGCCGAACGACTTAATTCATAAGCAAGCTTGATGCGCTGTGCTTCGCCTCCCGAAAGGGTATTGCTAGGTTGACCCAGCGGAAGATAGCCCAATCCGGCGTCTTCGAGAATTTGCAGCGGCCGTTTAATTTTGGCCACGCTGTCAAAAAACACCAGAGCCTCCGATATGGTCATGGCCAAAAGCGCTGCGGCGTGCTTGCCGTTGTAAGTGATTGCCAAGGTGTCTTCGGTATAGCGGTTACCGTTGCAGCTTTCGCACCTAACAAAGACGTTAGGCAGAAAACTCATTTCGATTTTGCGTTGACCCTGTCCGGCACAGGTGGCACAACGGCCATCTTTAACGTTGAATGAAAAACGGCCAGGTGTATAGCCGCGCATCCGCGCCTCCGGGGTTTGGGATAGCAAGCGGCGAATATCGTCATAAAAGCCGACATAAGTGGCTGGGTTCGAACGCGGTGTTTTACCAATGGGGGTGTGATCGACCTCTAGAACGCGCCGCAAGGGTTCGACACCACTTAGGCCGTTGTGAGCACCAACACGCCCGTTGAAAGCGGTTAAGCGTTTGCGTAGTGCATTGTAGAGGGTGTGCTTGATTAACGTGCTCTTGCCTGAACCGGAGACACCCGTGATGGCGATAAAGGTTTCCAGCGGGAGACTCACGTCAATATTTTTTAAGTTGTGTTCTCGAGCGCCATGCACCGTTAGCCAAGAGCGCTCGTCGAGTGATCGCTGAGGAACACTAGGTTGTTGATGCCAGCCGTTGTTCAGGTAGCGTCCGGTAATCGATTCGGGACACTGAGCCAGTTGCGCCGGTGTCCCCGTCGCCACGACCTTGCCGCCTTGTCTACCGGCGCCTGGCCCGAGGTCGACCACATAATCTGCACGCCGGATCGTTTCTTCATCATGTTCGACCACGACGATGCTGTTACCCTGGCTTTTTAAGCGTTCCAGCGTGTTTAACAGCCGCCCATTGTCGCGTGGGTGCAGGCCAATTGTTGGTTCATCCAGGACATAGCAGACGCCGCGTAAATTAGAGCCAAGCTGGGCGGCTAAGCGTAGGCGCTGGGCTTCGCCGCCGGACAGCGTGTCACTGCGGCGGTCGAGGGTCAGATAACCGAGCCCCACTTCTTGTATGCATCGTAAGCGCGACTGAACTTCTTTTAGCACCGGATCTGCAATCTGTGCATCTCGATCTGCAAGGGCTAGTTTCTGTATACGGACTAAAGCGGCATCTACCGACAGTGCAACGATGTCATAGATCGAATGCCCGGCAATACGAACGGCTTGAGCCTGGGGACGTAGACGAGCGCCGTCGCAGGCATTGCATACGACTTGGTTCATAAACGGTTCCAGGTATTGTTTGATACTGTCGCGAGAGCTGCTTTCCAGCAGTCGGCGGCAATGGGGTAACACACCTTCAAAGCCATCCTCGCCTTCTCCAATGCCGTGCCATAGGGCCTGACGTTGGCGTTGACGAAGCTTGGCAAATGGCGTGTCCAGGTTGATGCCCAGGATCTTAGCCGTGCGTTTGAGAAATCGTTCACGGTGGCGCTTCTTAAACGGCCCACCATTGTAGACGGCAAAGGCATTTTGGCGTAGCGACAGTTGAGGGTCAGGTAGCATGAGCGACAAATCAAAATCATAGGTAACGCCCATGCCGTTACATGCCGGGCAGGCGCCGCGGCGGCTATTAAAGGAAAATAGGCGTGGGTCCAAGTCGGCAAAACTCAGACTACATCGCGGGCAAAAGAATCTTAAGCTATAGAGATGTTCCTGTTGTGTATCGATAAGTACCGTGCAAGCCCCTTGTCCGAATTCCAGGCCACGAGCGAGTAATTTCTGTATGATCTGCCGGCGTTTGCTGCTGATCATCGTTGCCCCAATAACAAAGTCAATATCGTGTTCTTGATAGCGGCCGAGCGATGGACGCTCGGCTAAAGCGACGATGTCGCCGTCGATCCGTAGATGACTCAAACCTACCTTTTCAGCCTGCAGGAAAACCTCTTTGTGAAAGCCTTTGCGCCCTTGGACGATCGGCGCTAGGAAGGTAACCTGCCGTCCCTGATAGGTGGTGATGAGGTGGGTCAGAATTTGCTCGGCAGTTTGGGAGGTGATACGCCGATCACAACCTGGGCAGTGTTGTACACCAATCTTGGCGTAGAGGAGGCGTAGATAGTGATACACCTCGGTTACCGTTGACACGGTGGATTTACTGCCACCTCGTGTGACGCGTTGTTCGATGGCTACCGTTGGCGGTACGCCGTGGACGAAGTCAACCTCTGGTTTACTGGACAGGGTGAGGAATTGTCGCACGTAGACGGACAAGCTCTCCATATAGCGACGTTGTCCTTCGGCGAAGATAATGTCGAAAGCCAGGGTCGATTTTCCCGATCCGCTCAAACCAGTGATTACCACAAATTGATCGCGTGGAATGCGTACCTCAATATTTTTCAGGTTGTGTTCGCGTGCGCCGCTAACCGTAATGGCCTGCTGCTTGGGAAGCGACGGCGTTGTGGTATGGGGGCGGGCTAAACGATAGATGTTGGCAGCTTTATCCTTGAGGTAGGGGCGCAGGAACTGGCCGGTATAGGATGCCTGGCACTGACTGACTGTTTCCGGAGTTCCACAAACCACGACGTGCCCGCCGGCATCGCCGCCTTCCGGACCCAGGTCAATGAGATAATCGGCGCACTTGACGACTTCCATATTGTGCTCGATAACCAACAAGGAATGGCCTTGTTGTAACAGCCGATTAAACGCCTCTAATAATTTGCGAATATCTTCAAAGTGGAGGCCTGTGGTTGGCTCATCAAAGATCAAGAGGCATTTGCTATCGCCCTGCAGGCGCATATGAGATGCCAGTTTGAGCCGCTGTGATTCGCCGCCTGAGAGGGTATTCAGGGGTTGACCTAGACGAATATAGTCCAGTCCAACTTCTTCTAACGGCTGCAGGGCTTCAATAATGGCCGGCATATGGCGGAAAAAGACGACAGCTTCCGACACCGTAAGCCGCAAGACCTCGGCGATGGTTTTGCCCTCATAGGTGACCTCCAACACCTCTGGGCGAAAACGTGCCCCCTCGCAATCCGGGCAGGTCACAAAAATGTCAGAGAGGAATTGCATTTCAACTTTTTCAAAGCCGCTCCCTTCACAAGTTTCACAGCGTCCACCGACGACATTGAACGAAAATGTGCTGGCTGTGAACATGTTCGCCTTAGCAGCTTGAGTCGTGCCAAACAGACGTCGAATGTGCGTGTAGGCTCTGACGTAGGTCACCGGGTTGGCGCGAGGGGTGCGGCCAATGGGCGATTGATCAACCATGATGATGTCATCAAGATGCTTACCGCCTTGAATGCTGCGGCAGGCACCCACCTGCCCAACGACAATACCGCGCGCTTTTTGTAAGCCATTGTAGAGCACGTTATGCACCAGAGTACTCTTGCCCGAGCCGGAAACACCAGTGACGCAGACCAACATGCCTAACGGAATGACGACATCAATGTTCTTCAAATTATGCTGGCACGCGCCGCCAATGGTAAGCGCGTTGTTGCGCCGTGGTTTACGGCGTTGTGTCGGCATCGTGATGCGCCGTTTGCCAGACAGGTATTGTCCGGTTAGAGAACGTTTCTCCTTCAGAATACCGGCAGGCTCGCCAAAATAGACAATTTCACCGCCCTGTTCGCCGGCACCCGGGCCGAGATCCAGAATCCGGTCGCTTTCCCGAATAATTTCAGGATCGTGCTCAACCACCACGATGGTGTTGTGGTTTGCCTTCAGGTTGTGAAGAATTTGCACTAGGCGGCGACTGTCGCGCGGGTGCAAGCCAATGCTTGGCTCGTCAAGAATGTACAAGGTATTGACCAATGATGAACCAATCGCTGTGGTCAGGTTCACACGCTGCACCTC
>JAPULM010000007.1 GCA_027294925.1 bacterium | reverse complement strand
CCCTTCTTTGTATAAGCCCAAATGGCGAGCGATTTTATCATGACGGATTCGCGTACGCCAAATCATACGGGCGGCTTGATTCGTATAAGGGATGAGATATTCTTGCGCCGCTAATAGTGCTAAGCAGCCCACCACACCCACCACAAATAGGGGACGGGTGAGGTGGCGTGGTGCAATGCCGCTGGCGCGCATGGCAGTTATTTCATGGTGTCGGCTTAAGGTGCTGAAGGTTAAGACGGAAGCCAACAGAATGGCGACCGGCGTGAGCTGGTAGAGAATGACAGGCAGTCTGGAGGCAAGATAGAGACCTGCATCATACCAAAACACGTTTCGTTCGATAAACTCATCGACTCGGTCAAAAAGTTCGACCAGAACATAGAGGGCAACACATCCGGCCAGACCTATGCAGAAGAATTTAAGAAATTCGCGGCAAACATAGCGATTGATTAAGCGCACAGTTGCTCCTCTGGCCAAACATCAAGAGCCGTTCGCTATCTAAAATGCGTTACAGAAATTTCCCCCCTCTCCCTGCCAGGTAGAGGCCCGGGGGCATAAGCGCCTCGCGGATGGATTTGGATTATTGGATTAAAGGTTAAACAGACGAACCTGGATGACAAAGCTGGTGTCTGAGAAAAGCGATGCATCCTCGGTGTTGCGAAAGCGAAATGCCATCTCCACGCTCCAGCATTGGGCCAACACCGAGAACGTCAGATGGTGTTCACGTAACGTTTCGCTGAGCCCATCATAGCGGAAATCGTAGCCGAGCCGGAACCGTTTCAACAGCGCGGCGTTTATACCGCCCGAGAGATATTGCACATCCGGATGCTGGCGATAGTTGTGCGCCAGATGTATATCCCAACCCGGATAGAGGCTAAATGCCATCCGAGCGCTTGATTTTTCCAAATCGCCCGTGGCTGTGTCAAGGCGTAACACGGATACCAGACGCCAGCGTCGCCCGGTGTTCAGTTCAAGCTCGACATCCAGCGGACCGGGTATTTGGCCATCCCCATCGGTTGCCTGACGCATATCGAACCCCTGGCTCAGGGTGAGCCGTGCCGCTTCCCAGATACGCGGCGCTACGTCGTCTCTGTGCGTCCGAACAAAAAGTCGGTTAACCAGAGACAGCTTGGCATAGTTTGCCGCCTCAATACGGTCGATCAGCGGCAGGGTCTCGAGTGGGTCTAGAAAATGTCGTTTTTCGTCGAGTGCTTCAAACGAGGGGATATCGTGTTGACTCACCTTGGGCACATAGCGATACGCCAGGCGGGACTCAATTGTATGAATGAAAGTTTGCCCGCTTCGCGCATGGGTATACGTGCGTCGTAGGGTAGGACCTGCGAGATTGGCGCGTAGATCGATCAGCTCACGTGTGGTATGGGCTGACTTCACCGCTTGGCGATCATAGAAGGTCTCGCGCATACCGCCGGAAACCGTTAGGCGTATCCAGGGTGCCCAGCTTAGGGGTAGGGTCAGATGGGGGAAGAAGTCAAGACGTTGCACAGGCGTATTATTGGCGATCCGCGTGTTGCTTAAGCGACTGTATGAGGCGTCAAGAGCGAACAAGGCGCGACCGAAGAGTGGGATTTGAAACTGTTGAAAACGGAGCGCTGGTAGACGGCGAAACTGTTCTGTACTACCACTATCCGGTATGCCGTCAATTGAGGCACCACCTAGACTCAGCGTGCTATTGGAGAAGCGTTTGGTGAGGTCGCCGAATGAGCTCCTGCTAACTTGTGATTCCTGCCCAATATTATTGGAAAAACCGCGTAGCAGATCACCGTTACTGCGCAAATCAATTTGGCTCAAACCGCGCACCCCCCAACCAAACTCTTGTTGTTGTTGGAGTTCTACGCGCCACAGGGTGGTATCGTGCTTTTGGTCGCGAATGTAAGCGGCGTTGAGGCGGCCATCGGATTGGGGATCAAGCGCATAACGGTATTCGATCTGCGGTAAAAAACCCCGCTCGCTGAGGTATTCTACCCCGATGGTGCTATCCATCCAATCGGTGATGGCCCAAAAAAAGTCTTGCCTGACTTTGGCGCCGTCGTTCGAGGTGTAGCCCAGGCGCGGCGGCAGAAACCCAGTGGTGCGCTCATCCTTGATTGGGAAGTAGAAATACGGCAAGTAGAAGACCGGCAAGCCTTTAATCCACAATGACGGATGCTTCAATGATACATAACTGTTCCTATCGACGGTTGCCTCACGGGTGCGAAATTGCCAATCCGGCACATCATTGGTGCAGGTGGTCAGACGGCCATGGTGCACCATGGCCGTTGTAGGGCCTAGACGCTCGATACGCTCGCCCTCGACCTGGTAAACCTGGGCCAGTACACCCGTTGCATCATACAGCAGGCCTTGCTCAGTGGTCAGATTGAAATCCAAACGGGAAGCCTGGATATCGTCGATTGGGGTAAGCAAGCGCACATGCCCCCAGGCGGTTCCAACACCGCGTTCGGTATCCATCTCGATGCGATCGGCAAATAAACGCGTTTCTCCTTGCGTCACGATCACCTTACCGGATGCAACAAGGCGCTTCTCGGTTTGAAAAAAGTCGAGGCTTTCCGCTTGCAGGAATATCTGTTGCTGGGTCGTGATGGCGGTCGGGTTTGGCTGCTGTTGTGCCATGTTTTCATGCCCTGCAACGGGTAGCGGAACATGGCTTGTTAGCCAGACCAGGAGGCAGAGCCTTAGCAGGCGAGTCGTCATAAAAACCTTTGTAGGTTCGATAACCTGTCGGTTCATCATACAGAGACAGAGAGGTTTTCTGTAGCTGCCTGATGTGCAGATTCAACACACTGCTATTTAATCTTAGCTGTACGATAGAGTCAATGGCGGGTTTTAAGATTGATGCTTCATCGAAGATGTGAAAGAAGAAATCCTCTTCGCCTCTGCTTACGTCACCTGTTGGCGGCGTACCGACCAGTCAGACGGTTTGTGATGCGCTGAACAGCACGATCAAGGTAATAGGGACGGCCACCAAGTGGTAGGGATAACAATTGAATATCTGACGATTCAGATGGCTGCGAAAGATGACCGCCACCACATGCGCCGTGGTGAACGTGAGGGCGAAGAACCATAGTGGGGGCCAAGTCACTAGGGCAACGGAGATACCGGTCAGGAAGCCAAACCCGGTGCCCGGAGGCAGAAACCAGACGGCGGTTACAGTTACACAAGGTTAAAGATCTTGAGCACGACTTCTGGTATGATAACCCAAGTGATAGCTGATTATTTGTTGTGACTGCTCAGAAGCGCCGGGCGCGATAACGTTATGACCTAGCCAATTCTATCGAAAGGCTGAGCTTTATGTCCGAAACCGAAGTTCTATCGCCACTTGATGCCGCACGCCAAATCGCACCCCAGATCCGGGCCTGCGCCGACGACATTGAAGCCACCCGAGAACTACCGCGAGCCCTCTTTGAAGCGTTGGCAGACGCCGGCTTGTTCCATCTGGCGTTGCCACGCTCCCTAGGTTGCCCCGAGATCGATTTGCCTACCTATATTCAGGTCATCGAGGAAATCGCCAAGGCAGACGGCAGTACCGCTTGGGTCGTCAACCAGGGCTCTATTTTTGCCACCTACGCATCGCGCATGCCACATGATCTGGCGCGCTTGCTGTGGATCGACACGCCGCGCGGCGTGGTCTCTAACACCCCGAGCCCGTCGGCGCAAGCCGTCGTGGTAGAGGGGGGATATCGCGTCACCGGTGAACAAGGCTTCAGCACCGGCTGCAAGCATGCCGCCTGGGTCGCTGCGCACGCTCAGATCACTGAGAATGGACAGCCTAGATTGCTACCCGAAGGCCAACCGGAAACGCGCTATCTGTTCGTGCCGGTCGCCGACGCTGAACTGCTTGACACCTGGCAGGTACGAGGCTTGCGCGGTACCGGCACCCACCACTTTGCCGTACGTGACGTCTACGTACCCAAGGAACGCACCGTGCTCTCTGCAACGGCGCCGTTGCTGGAAACCGGCACCCTCTATCAGTTTCCCCGCACCCTCTTGTTCGCCTCCGGTGATGCCGCTGTCGCCCTCGGTGTGGCGCATGCAGCGCTGAGCGCGTTTATTGAGCTAGCCGGCGCCAAGGCGCCGCGCGCCGTGCGTGGTTTGCTACGGGATCAGCCAATCGTGCAGGCAGATATTGGTCTTGCCGACGCCCAACTGCGCTCCGGCCGAGCCCTGCTAACCGAAACAGTGCGTAACGCCTGGTCCGAGATGAGCAGCACCGGTACGATTAGTCTGGATCAGCGCGCCGCGATGCGTATTGCAGCCACCCACACCATCCGACTGGCAATCGAAGTGGTCGATGCTGTCTACAACGCCGCTGGCGCTACCGCGATTTATGATGGGCATCCCATCCAACGGGCCTTTCAGGATATTCACGTCATCAGCCAGCATATTCAGGCTCGCCGCACCCATTATGAAATGATTGGCCGCTACCGACTAGGGTTGTCCATTGACGATGGAAGACTTTAGGCGATTTTCCTGTACCAAAAGGTAGCAGCGCGCAATTTGAAGGATAACATGTGATGACAACTGGTGCGTTAGCGGTCGTTTCCGTAACCGGCGCAGCCGTTGCAGCCATACAAGCCGAATTGGGACGACGAGGAGCGCAGTGCGTTAAGACTCGCCAAACCAGGCCTGATTATGTGCTGGTCTGCGGGCACTTTCCTGACGCAATGAGCGTGCATCGCGTGGTGATTGAACTGCGCCGACAGGGATGGGCGGCAACCGCACGTCCTACCGATGACGATCCGCAACTGATGGCCTGGCGCAACCGTACACGACCAATCGACATTGGCGACGGGCGTCTCATGGTCGCCCTGCCATGGGCCGACGTTGACCGCAACGCGACGCCGGTGGTCGAGATTGATCCGGGTGGCGCCTTTGGCGCCGGCGCGCATCCCAGCTCTCGGCTTTTGTTAGAGGCGTTGGCCGCACGTTTGCAGGGTGGTGAGCGAGTGCTCGATGTCGGCTGTGGCAGTGGCGTGCTGGCTATTGCAGCGGTTGTTTTAGGCGCCACTGCGGCAGTGGGCATCGATATTGAAGACGCGGCGCTGACCGCAACCCACGCGAACGCGGTGCGTAATGGCGTGAAACCGCAAGTTATGGCCTCGTCAGTTCCTCTACAGACGCTCAGCGGGACCTTTGATGTGATTGTCGCCAACATTGGCCGCGACGTCCTGATTGACCTGGCGCCTGATATTGAACGTCGACTTGCCCCCGGCGGCTGGGTAGGTCTCAGCGGCATCTCACCGGCACAAGTATCATTGGTAGCTGCCGCATTTTCAGCCCTACGGGTTGTCGCAACGCCCCGGCTCGACGATTGGGCTGCTATTCTTGGGCTGCCCGGAGACAAGTAGGCGTCGGTAAACAGGGCCGCTTGCCCCTGAGCTTCCAAGTACCTGGACATGACATGCTAATACTTTCCTGATGATCGACAGGATCGTTTGCCAATGGAGGGTTGAAGTGATGAGCCTGGAGTGGTTTCGTCTGGATGACAAAGTGGCCCTGGTGACGGGGGCGGCACAAGGTATCGGGCGGGCAGTCGCCGAGGCGTTAGCGGCTGCCGGCGCACATCTGGTGGTGTCGGATGTACAAGCGGAGAAGTTAGGTCGAACCGTCAGTGAACTGCAAGCGCAGGGTTGCAAACTTATCTGCCTGCCGGCCGATGTTAGCGATGCCAAGCAGGTTGACACTCTGGTGCAACGGGGGATAGAGACATTTGGTAAGCTAGACATTCTGGTCAATAACGCCGGTGGCAGCGGCAATACAGGCATTGATCAGATTGAAGGCGTGACCGACGAATGGTGGGATACGATCATCGACGCCAATCTCAAAAGCGCTTTTTTGTGCTGTCGTGCCGTGGCGCCGCAGATGAAAGCGCAACAGCAAGGGAGCATTATTAATTTTGCCTCGATGTCCGCCAAGGGGCATTTCGGCCCTCTGGGTACATCAGCCGTACGTCTGCCTTATGCAAGTGCCAAGGCGGGTATTATCGGTTTGACCTCGCAGTTGGCGAAAGATCTGGGACCATTTGGTATTCGCGTCAACGCCGTCATGCCGGGTTTTGTTCTTACCCAGCCCGACGCGCGTGTCGCCCAGCGCTATAACGCCTTAAGCAGCGAACAACAGGCCAACATGGTGCGTCCGGTGCCACTGGGCCGGCCGGGGCGACCGGAAGAAATTGCGGCGGTGGTTTTGTTCTTGGCCTCGGATGCCGCCAGCTATGTTTCCGGTGCAACGATCGAAGCGAATGGCGGGCGATAAGACACGCCAAGTCGTTCCCTATGGCATGCTGACAGAAGAAGGAGAGCCCTGAGTTGACGGTTGATTTGGTCGGCAAAGGGGTAATGGTGACAGCGGCAGGCGGATGGCCGGCCCATCGGGGCGGGTAAGTTGGAGAGCCGTGCCGGACTGGGCCTCACGATACCAGAGCGTCAAGTAGGTGGCCCGCACCGTGGCAAGTGATACCTGTGTGTCGTGAATGGGGAACTCCTTCCAGGATACTGACCGGGGACCTCGGGGCGTTACCTGGCTCCGAGAGAAGGATAGCAGATGGGAGGTCGCCCCAATAGGGTAAAGCGACTCAGAGTTCCAACTTTCCGGACAGCACATCCATCGCTAGCTCCATGTCACTCTTAACCAAGCACCTTTTCGATGGTGGCTTCTTGCAGTTCGTCAACGAGCGTCAGGCACAAGGTCAGTACGCTGCGCAGGCGGTCGAGCTGATACTGTAACCTTTGATCTTCTTGCTCTGCACTGGCGCTGGGGCTTGGCGTAAGCTAAGAGCACACGTAGGATAGAGACCCACAGGAGACATAACTATGTCGTCAGGAGTAATTTTCGTTGTCGTCGTTGTCGTGTTGTTTCTGTTCATGCTCATCAAGATTCTGCGCGAATGGGAGCGTGGCGTCGTGCTTCGCCTGGGAAAATTTCAGGCCGTGCGAGGCCCGGGCATCACGTTTGTGATTCCGGGAATTGAAAAGATGTACCGGCTCAACACACGGGTGGTCACGGCGGACGTCCCCCCGCAAGATATCATTACCAGGGACAACGTCACCTTGAAGGTCAACGCTGTCGTCTTCTTCCGCATCCTCAGTCCCAAGGAGGCGATTGTCAACGTGGAGGATTATTATGCGGCCACCTACCAAAAAACCCAAACGGTATTGCGAAACGTGTTAGGGCAGTTCCAACTCGACGATTTGCTCACTGAACGCGACACCATCAACCACCGGTTGCAATCGATTCTCGATGCGGAAACGGGTCAGTGGGGCATCAAAGTGGACTCGGTGGAGATCAAACACCTTGACCTACCGCAGGAAATGCAACGGGCGATGGCTCGGCAGGCGGAAGCCGAACGTGAGCGACGCTCGAAGGTCATCTTGGCGGAAGGCGAGTATCAAGCCTCCACCCGGCTGGCCGAAGCCGCCAGAATTATGGGCCAGCAACCGATGTCTCTGCAACTGCGTTTCTTGCAAACACTGTCTGACGTGGCAACAAAACAAAATTCGACGATCATTTTCCCGGTGCCCATCGACCTGCTCCGGCCTCTGATCGAACTCGAGGACCGTGCCCGTCTGGACGGTGCAGATGGGGCTGATGGAGACACACCGCGGGCTCCGCCTATTCCCCCGGCGGACGGAGGGGGGTAACCGACTGGCGTTGCAATGCACCCGGCTGTCTGGCATTGCCAGTGTGGGACAACCGAGGTTGTTGCCACAGGGTCATTCAGTTCTCGGACATAGGGTTGCATAACAGGTCCAAAATGAGTTAAAGGGTTTTGTCCCACGTGGGGCTTTGCTTACCCGGCACGCCCCGTATGAGCCAGAACCCTTTACGGGGTGTGAGTAGCAATCGCGCAGAAAACTCGGTTAAGGCGTCCAGTTTACTGGACAGTCGTGTGATAACCGTGTATTTTCGGGGGCATGGAAAGCCATGAGGAACTCATACAGCGGGTCCGTCGCGAACAACAGCTTATCGCCCGGCTCCGCCTCGTGACCATCCGGCTTGCAGATGCCGATCGGGATGACACCATGACCGACGTTGACCATGCGGCGTTGGATTATGAGCGATTGGCAGCAAGAATCTGGTCTGCGCACGTCTGGGCAATCCGCTTCTCGGGGCTCTCATGTCCTGGCATGGTCGCCCACCCCTGCTTCACGACATAGTCTGCCTGATTCCAAGCAGACTCTTTTTTGAGATCCTTGAGTTTTGCCTCACTCTCCGAGTCCTGATGGAACATCTCCACACAGATCGGCGTCAAGAGTTCAAGCACAGCAGCCTGGACCTGCTCCGCGGCCTTTTCCTCAGCACTTCCG
>JAPULM010000069.1 GCA_027294925.1 bacterium | reverse complement strand
TATGCTTGCGGTGCATGGCGCGAGAGTGGTCGGCCGTTAACGCTCACCGCATCTGATTTAGGATCAATCCGTGTGCCTAGCGTTGTGATGATCTGGCCATTTATCTGCACGTGGCCCTGGGCGATGAGTTGTTCGGCCTTGCGGCGCGAAGCAACCCCGGCTTGGGCAATTATTTTTTGCAAACGTATGCGCTGCACGGGGTCATAACCTTATTGACTGGATAGATTTTAAGAGTCGTTAGTTTGGAATTGTAGGCGTTCGTGCGCATACCGTCAACCGATTGGCTGACAAAGTTTGAGACAACCCGTTGATCATTGCGCACAGCAGGGAATTTTGCGAAGTCGTCGTTGGTTGCCCTATCAATGTCTTTATACTATGATGCAAGGAAGTTTCTTAAGATATAAGATTGGTCTTTTTTTAATGGCCTCTGGTCAATGATAAAAACTCATGTTGCGTATTTGCGTCAACTGCCGGCGGTTGACGAGGTGCTGCGAGACGCGGAAACTCAGCCCTGGATCACCGAGTTCCCGCGGGCGACGATTACCTCGGTCATCCGTCACGTGCTGGAAAGCATACGGCAGGTGGTTTTGCAGGCATCGGATACCGCCAAGCTAGATGCTCTTGAGATGGGACGAGCGGCTATTTTAGAGCGTGTCTACCAGCAGCTTACCGATGTGCAAGGATATCGATTGCGACGCGTCATCAATGCCACCGGGGTGATTATTCACACCAATCTCGGGCGCTCCCTGCTGGCGCCTGAAGCGGTGGCCAACATGCAGACCGTAGCGGAGTCGTATAGTAATCTTGAATATGACCTGGAACGCGGTGTACGTGGATCGCGTTATGCGCATATTGAGGTGCAGCTTACACAGCTAACCGGCGCCGAGGCGGCCCTAGTGGTCAACAATAACGCCGCTGCCGTTTTTCTTGCTTTGCAAGCGCTAGCTGTTGGCCGCGAGGTGATTGTATCACGTGGTCAGCTGATTGAAATCGGCGGCTCTTTTCGTATTCCGGATATTATGCGAAGCAGTGGAGCGATTTTACGTGAGGTAGGCGCCACCAATAAAACGCATCTACATGATTATGCCGGGGCGATTTGCGAACAAACAGCGCTTTTATTGCGTGTCCATACAAGTAATTATCGTATCGTCGGATTTACTGCTGAGGTGGCGCCACAGGCGTTAGTAACACTAGGCCATGCCCACGATATCCCGGTGATGGAGGACCTCGGGAGCGGCACCTTGGTCGATCTACGGATGTATGGCGTTGCCGATGAGCCCACCGTGCCAGAGGTGATTGCTAGTGGGGTGGACTTGGTAACATTCAGTGGTGATAAGCTACTCGGCGGACCACAAGCTGGCATTTTGGTTGGCAAAGCATCATATATTGAACAGATCCGCCGTCATCCTCTTCACCGTGCCGTGCGAGTCGATAAATTTACCATTGCGGCTTTGGAAGCGACGTTGAAATTTTATGCGGAGCCGGAGTTGGCGCGTCAGCGTATTCCGACCCTGTCAATGCTGAGTATGACGCCTCAAACCATCCGTCGCCGGCTAACCCGTTTACGTCGCCGCTTGCCTGAAGCGGTTCGGGAAGCCTATCAGATGCAAGTTGTCGATGGTCATTCCGCCGTCGGCGGTGGCGCATTACCGCTGGCGGCGTTACCAACAAAATTGTTGGCCTTACAACCGACCTTTTGTAGCCTGACCGAGCTTGAGCGTCGTTTGCGCGGTCGACAACCGGCGATTATTGGACGCATTGTGCAGAATCAGTATTGTCTCGACTTGCGAACTGTCCGAGAGCCGGAACTAGCGGAAATCGCGACAGCCTTACAACAATTGGTGGCTGCGTTATGAAGCAAATCGTTTTAGGCACTGCCGGTCATATTGATCATGGTAAAACCAGTCTCATTAAAGCGCTAACCAATATTGACACCGATCGTCTGAAAGAGGAGAAAGAACGAGGTATTACCATTGACCTTGGTTTTGCCTTTCTACCACTTGATGATGATGTTCAGCTCGGCATTATCGATGTGCCAGGTCATGAACGTTTTGTGAAAAACATGCTCGCCGGCATTGGTGGTATCGATCTGGTCATGCTGGTGATTGCGGCCGATGAGGGCGTCATGCCGCAAACGCGTGAGCATCTCGCCATCTGTGAGTTATTGCGTGTGCGTGAGGGCTTAGTGGCCTTGACCAAAACCGATATGGTTGAGCCCGACTGGCTTGATTTGGTGCAAGAAGACACGGCGGAATTTTTGCAAGGTACGTTTTTAGAGGGTAAACCCATTATCCCGCTTTCCTCTAAAACGGGTGAAGGGCTTGCAGCGTTACTCAGCGTTCTTAAAGATATGTGTCAACATCTGGCGCCTCGATCCACCACAGGTCCGGTTCGACTACCGATTGACCGTGTGTTTACCATGCGTGGTTTTGGGGCTGTGGTTACCGGTACGTTATTTTCCGGCAGTTTACACTTAGAAGATCGTGTTGAAATACATCCTCGCGAATTAACTGCTCGGATACGTGGCCTGCAGGTGCACGGCCAGACCGTTAGTGAGGCTATCGCAGGGCAACGTACGGCAGTTAATTTGCAAGGCATTGAGCGGGCGGATTTGCAACGTGGCGATGTTTTGGTAAGGCCGGGTCGCTTTCCTGCAACCTATATGCTGGACGTCTCGCTCGCTTTACTGGCCGATGCGCCACGTCCGCTCAAACAGCGCGCGCGGGTGCGATTTCACATCGGTACGAGTGAAATTATGGGGCGCGTGGCGTTGCTGGACCGCGATGAAGTGCAGCCTGGAGAGGAGGTTTTTGCTCAGCTGCGCTTGGAACAGCCGACGGTAGCCGCTGCGCAGGACCGCTATGTAATTCGTAGCTACTCGCCGGTCATGACGATTGGCGGCGGCACGATTCTAGATGCGCTGCCGGTTAAACATAAGCGCCATCGTCCGCAAGTACTTGCCCACCTTGCCACCCTGTGTGATGGGACGCCTGAAGAGGCGTTAACCGTGCATTTATTCAATGCTGACTATGCCGGACTGCAATGGTCTGACCTGTTGCTCAGGAGTCCTCTCGATGAGGCATCGCTGCGTGCTATCATGGCACGCTTGCAGGAACAAGGCATTGGCGTGACGATTGAAGACAATTCGCCATGGCTGTTGCACCATGAACAGTACGATAAAGCTCGCTCCCATGTGTCGCACTTGGTGCAGGAGTTTCATCGTCTGTATCCGCTGAAACCAGCTATGTTTACGGAAGAGTTACGTAGTAAATTCCCTGGTATAGAAGATAAGGTCTTTAGCACAATCTTGCACGACCTGGAATCGTCCGGCACGCTTGAGGTGAGTCGAGATAAAGTGAAGCTTGCCGCACACCGCGTAACACTTTCTCCCGAGCGTCAGGCGGTGGTCGATGCCTTGGAGCAGTGTTTTAAAGAGGCACAGTATCAGCCACCCAGCGTTGATGAAGCACTAACGGCTCAGCAGTTGAACGATGATGAGAAGCGGGCTTTATTACAAGTATTGGTCGATCAGCACAAGTTTGTGCGCTTAAAGGGGGATTTGTTTTACCATCGTGACGTTTTAGAGGATGTTGAGCAGCAGCTACGTCTGTATCTTGGGCAGCATGTCGAGATAACCGCCGGCACATTTCGCGATATGTTGAATATCTCTCGTAAATACGCCATCCCATTACTTGAACACTTTGATAGCCAACGGCTTACGATGCGTATTGGAGATAAGCGGGTGCTGCGTAAAGCGTCATAATGTGTTAGGCTATTTCTCCTGCTGGCGAATGTTGCATGAGGGCGACAGCAGTGGCATAGAATTGCCTGTAGTTGTTGCAGGGCAAAGAAGTGCT
>JAPULM010000068.1 GCA_027294925.1 bacterium | reverse complement strand
CGGGGAGGCTTTTCGAGGTCTTTTCGCAGGCGGACGTTTCGACCACACGCAAGTACGGCGGCACGGGCCTGGGCCTGGCGATCAGCCAAAAATTCTGTCAGATGATGGGGGGCGACATCACGGTCGAGAGCAAGCCGGGGGCGGGTTCCACGTTCACCATCCGGCTTCCAGCCGAAGTTGTCGATGCCAAAGCCACAGGAACGCCACGCGTGGAAATCTCTTCAATCAGCACCTCTCCGGAAGAATCATCCACGGTGCTGGTCATCGACGACGATCCGACGGTGCACGATCTGATGCAGCGCTTCCTGCGCAAGGAAGGGTTGCACATGCTGGCCGCCACGAGTGGCGCCGAGGGATTGCGACTCGCCAAGGAGCGCCACCCCGCCGTCATTACCCTGGACGTGATGATGCCGGGCATGGACGGCTGGGCGGTGCTGACGGCGCTGAAGGCCGATCCTGACTTGACCGACATTCCCGTCATTATGCTCACCATGGTGGACGACAAGAACATGGGCTATGCGCTGGGCGTGTCCGACTATCTGACCAAGCCGATTGACTGGAACCGCCTGGCCGTCATCCTACAGAAATTTCACTGTGCTCACCCACCCTGCCCGGTGCTGGTGGTTGAAGATGATGCGGACACACGCGAGATGCTCAGGCGCATGCTGACCAAAGAGGGCTGGACCGTGAGCGAAGCCGACAATGGGCGGGTGGCGTTGGATCGCGTCGCCGAGCGTCAACCGGAACTCATCTTGCTCGACCTCATGATGCCCGAGATGGATGGCTTCCAGTTCGTCGATGCGCTACGCCACCACGAAGCCTGGCGGTCGATCCCGATCATCGTGGTGACCGCCAAAGATCTCACTGAGGCGGATATTCAGCGCCTCAATGGCGCAGTCGAACGCATCCTGCAGAAGGGGGCATATAGTCGCGAGGAACTGCTGGGTGAGGTTCGTGATCTGGTGGCGACCCACATCCGGTCAGAACGCAACGACACCAAGGGGACGCCATAGAGAGCGGCCATCCTTCGCTGGTGCCCACGGCTTAGCCCCCGGCGCGGCCTGGATATGCCGCTCAGGATAGGTTAGACTGAAGTCTCATTGGACCAGCAAATATCGTATCTATACGCTCACCGGGTAGCCTGGAGATGTGCGCATGGGACATAAACAGATCATCATCGATACGATCCTCGGCCATTTGCCCGGCGTGCAGGCGATTTATCTCTTCGGCACTTGGGACACCGCGGATGAATGGCTAGCCAGCGATGTAGACATGGCGGTATTGCTGACCCCTCAAACGGCGAAGACCGTGGGCTCGCTTTTGATGGCTGAGCTACATGGCGCGCTAGAATCTGCCCTCCATAAAATGGTGGATTTGGTCAATCTCCGTCGTGTTTCCACGGTGTTTCAGAAAGAAATCATCACCACGGGCCGCCGTATTTACTGCGACGATGACCAGCCTGCAGATGAGTTTGAAATGGTAACCCTCTCCCTCTATCAGAAGCTGAATGCGGAACGGGCTGGTATTCTAGAGGAGGCCCGCAAAAGCGGGAGACTCTACAACGTATGAACGATGTGATCTGGAACAAAAAAGCAAGCATTGAGCGCTGTATCAGACAAATTCGCACCTACTACGCCCTCCCCCAAGATGTGCCGTTTGAAGACAACCATCTGATCCAGGACGCCATCGCTATTAACATGCAACGTGCCTGCGAGCAAAGCATCGATTTGGCCAATTACACCATCCGGTCACATAAACTTGGGCTTCCCAAGGAAAGCAAGGAGAGTTTCCAACTGCTTGCGGAGCATCATATTATCCCCTCTGACCTGGCGCTAAACCTAGGCAACATGGTCGGCTTTCGCAACACACTGGTACATGAATATCAGCAGCTTGACATCCAGTTAATGGTTGACGTGATTGAACATCACCTGGATGATCTGATTGATTTCACCAACCGTATCGTCGCAGCATTTGAGCCTACAGGCTCATCTTGACCATCGTCAAGGAAGATATTATGTCAAAGCCTCGCCTCTGGCGTCTGCCTGCTCATGCTGGACAAACCCGTGTCACTTGCAACTAAAGGACTCTATCTAGTAGGAATCGCATCCCAGAATGTCACGTACGTCTTCACAGTAAGCATTCCTCACTTCCAGTAGCACACTCTGATCACCCTGGAAAATGACGGTGAATCGCTCGATGCTGCTGGAACTCGACTCGTATACCGATTACGAGCGACGTCTCAACACCCTCACTCGGACGACCGAAGACGCCGAAGAAGGCTGTCAGGCTTTTTGCGGCAAACGTGTCCCCCGCCTTATCAGGCGTTATAAAACGATTTGAAAGCAATTTTAGAACGGCCTGTGGGCCAAAGTAATCGCGGGCCTACATCGTCCGCCCGTTGGTGTTGATATGGGCGCTGATTTCTTCGGCGAATAGGCGCTCTGAATCGTCCTCTGGTTGGTAGTCGATCACCTTGCGCGCGTTGGCAATACTCCAGAACCCGCGGGTGTTGTTGGAAACGCCGTAGAAGATCTGGAAGGGGATGCCGTCCGCGTTGCGGATGTCCTCGGTCTCGATGCATTTGGTGTAGAGTTGCTGCATGTCGCGTTGGCTGATATAGCCGCCTAGGTCGCGCTTGTAGCTGACCTGGTCGCCGTTGAAGTCGGCGGCGCGGATCGGGCGCGGCGCCCCGACACGGACCTGGACGTTTTCCACCACACGGCCGAGCCGTCCGGTGGCGAACAGAAAACCGAGATGTTCGTATGTCGCCTTGGCCCAGCCGTAAAAATTGTCCGACAGCGGGTAAGTTTGCGGGCCGATGGTGTCCAGGCCGCCATGGTGAAGCTTGGTTTCGTACCAGTCGGCTGCATGGTTGGAAGAGGTGATGACGACGCGGCGTACGTTTTCCTCCATTGCCAAGCGCAGCACGTTGAACGCCATATCGACGCTCTTGCGTTCGATGAAATACCCCTCAACCGGTTCTGAGCCGGGGCGTTCGGCGAGCCACTGGCGCGGCGCGCTGGTCTTTACGCCCGGCTTAGTCGAGCGGACATTGTGGACGATCGCATCGAGGCCACGGAAATAGTCGCGGTACTTGTCAATGTCGGGATCACTGACATCGGCGGTAATGATGTCAGTGGCATGCTCGCTGCGTCGGGTGTCGAGCAGCACGAGCTCGTAGCGCGCGCGGAAGGCTGGCAGCAGCTGCCTGGTGATCTCTCCCGCAGCACCGGTAATCAGAACGCGTCGCTTGGCCATCGGATGGTCTCCCTGCTATGGATTGCGTTTGCGGCTCTTGTGGTGACAGGGCCGGCTGTCTCTCGCCTAGAGCAACTTGGCGGAAATTCCTGACCCCTCAAGGCCTAGTTAGTGGTTCTAACCTAACTCATTGACACCGTTCAGGCATGTGATTATGATGCCTTGGAGGTTGTAAATGGTAACGGTCACCTTGAATGTTAAGCACCTGCTCCCCATTCGCCCTATGAATTTCCAATTTCCTGAATTTCAAGCTGCCCGTAGAGAGAAGCACCC
>JAPULM010000067.1 GCA_027294925.1 bacterium | reverse complement strand
GGGGGGGGGGCCACGCCCGCAGCACCCTTAGCGAGGGCCGTCCGGCGGATATCCTTGTGTACGACTTCGATAACCTGCGTTGCACGCCGCCGAAAATCGCCCACGACTTCCCGTCCGGCGAGTGGCGGCGGCTTCACAAGGCTGAGGGTTATCGCTGCATCCTGGTCAACGGCGAGCCGACCTTCGTCGATGACGAGTGTCCCGACGCAACGCCGGGACGGCCGCTACGTCACGGTCACGCCTAAGTACCTGGATAAAATGTTTTGCACCTTTTCCACCCCCATAGCAGCAGACTGAGACAGGCTATTTTGGAATGCGGATTGCAGAATTGAAAAAAAAGGATTGTTGCGCCAAATGCCCTGTAAGGGTGAATGCTATAACGTGGTAAAAATGCCTGACTTAGAGGTTAGAGGAGCGTGCTGTATTGGGAGAAATAATGGAACGAGAGGTGGTGGCGATCTTTGGCGCCCACCCTGATGATCTAGATTGGAGTAGCGGCGGCACGGCGGCTGTATGGGCACGCGCCGGCAAGGAAGTGTATTACATTCTCACCACCAGTGGCGAAAGTGGTGAGGATCATCAGCGCGGTCACATCTTACCTACTGCCGAGATTGCCGATATACGTGAAACGGAACAACGGCATGCAGCTACCATCCTGGGTGTGAAGGACGTCATCTTCCTCGGACAACCGGATGGACGCGTTGAGCCGAGCCTCGCCTTTCGCGATCAGATCGTTAATCTCATACGCCGACTCAAGCCTCACATGGTGATCAACTGGGACCCAGGGCACTGGGCCTTTGACAATTTTCACCTGTACCATCCGGACCACCGTGCCACGGCGTTGGCGGTACACGATGCTGTCTACCCGGCAGCCGGCACAGCAACCTACACGCCACAGCCCGATGCGGGGCTGCCGCCGCACAAAGTACGGGAAATGTATTTTAGCGGCACCGCACAACCGGATACCTATGTCGATATCACCTCAGCCATGGAGCTGAAAGTTCAGGCGCTGCTTAGCCATCGCAGCCAGATCAAAGACCCCGAGCGCATGAGCCAACTGATACGTGAAGCCGCTGCACGGCACGGCGAGCAGGCCGGCTGCCAATACGCTGAGGCATTTCGTTGCCTGGCGGTGCCGCAATAAATACAGGACGAACGGCATGGACGTCATTCACTCTCAGATCAATCCAGCCAGCGCCGAGTTCAAACAGAACATGGCCCACAATCTAGAACAGGTGCAGCTCCTTTGCAAACGTTTACAAAGCGTCAAAGAAGGCGGCGGCGAACGTGCCGTTGCTTTACATCGGCAGCGCAATAAACTCCTGGCTCGTGAGCGGATTGATGTGTTGCTTGATCCCGGCTGCCCATTTCTGGAACTTTCAACCTTGGCCGCCTACGATGTGTACGATAACGCCGCCCCTGCGGCCGGCATCATCACCGGCATTGGCACGGTGCATGGCGTAGAAGTCATGGTGGTGGCCAATGATGCGACGGTTAAAGGCGGTACCTATTTTCCGTTGACGGTGAAAAAACACCTACGGGCGCAGGAGATCGCGCGTCAGAATGGCCTGCCATGTATTTATCTGGTGGATTCAGGCGGCGCCTTTCTGCCGCTGCAATCCGAGGTCTTTCCCGACCGTGATCATTTTGGCCGTATTTTCTACAATCAAGCCACCATGTCAGCCGCCGGCATCCCGCAAATCGCCGTGGTCATGGGGTCTTGCACGGCGGGTGGGGCCTATGTACCGGCGATGTCGGATGAGACCATTATCGTACGCAACCAGGGCACCATCTTTCTTGCTGGGCCGCCGCTTGTCAAAGCCTCACTGGGGGAGGACGTCAGCGCGGAAGAATTGGGCGGCGGCCTGATGCATTCGACCCAATCCGGCGTCACTGATCATTTAGCTGATGACGATAAACATGCGCTTGAGCTGTGCCGCAGCATCGTTGAGAATCTCAACCGTCAACAACGTCCGACCTGCACCACAACCACACCGGAGGCACCGCTTTACGATCCGCAAGAGCTATACGGTATTCTTCCTCCCTCTCCCCGACAGCCCTATGATATGCGAGAGATTATTGCACGCCTGGTGGATGGTTCACGCTTGCATGAGTTTAAACCGCTGTATGGCACCACCTTAGTTTGCGGCTTTGCCCGCCTCGAAGGCTACCCCGTCGGCATTCTGGCCAACAATGGCATTCTCTTCTCCGACTCCTCCCTCAAAGGGACGCATTTCATTGAGCTTTGTGACCAGCGCAAAATCCCACTCCTATTCATCCAAAACATTACTGGCTTTATGGTTGGCGCCCAAGCCGAAAGCGGTGGCATCGCCAAAAATGGCGCTAAGATGGTCATGGCCGTCGCCAATACGCAAGTGCCGCGCTTTGCACTTATTATTGGCGGCTCATTTGGTGCCGGGAACTATGGTATGTGCGGGCGCGCTTACTCGCCGCGCTTACTCTTCACCTGGCCAAGCGCCCGTATTTCGGTTATGGGTGGTGAACAGGCAGCCGGCGTCTTGTTTACGGTTAAACAAGAACAGCTGCGCAAATCAGGCCAAGCGCTGATGAACGAAGCAGCAGAACAGGCCTTCAAACAACCCACCCTGGATAAATACGAACACGAAGGGTCGCCTTATTACTCAACCGCCAGGCTGTGGGACGACGGCATTTTGGATCCGCTCGAAACACGACGCGCCCTCGGCCTGTCAATCGCCATGGCCATGAAACAGCCCATCGAGCCACCGCGCTACGGCATTTTCCGAATGTGAAACCATGCATAAACTCCTTATTGCAAACCGTGGCGAAATCGCCGTACGTATTATTCGGGCAGCTCGGGAGTTGGGGCTGTTGACGGTCGCCGTCTACTCAGAGGCGGACCGCGACGCCCTGCACACGCGTCTGGCTGACGAGGCCTACCAACTGGGACCGCCAGAACCTTCAGAGAGCTATCTGGATAGCGCTCGCATCCTTGGCATTGCGCGCCTTAGTGGCGCCGATGCGGTGCATCCGGGGTATGGTTTTCTAGCCGAAAATGCCGCCTTCGCCGAAGACTGCCTCAACGCCAGGCTAACCTTTGTGGGACCTACGCCGCAAGCCATCCGGCAAATGGGCTCAAAGATTGTATCCAAAACGATCGCGGAACAGGCTGGTGTCCCGGTGATCCCCAGTTTTCACAGCCATGATGCCGCTAGTTTAGCTCAGCAAGCGGCAGCCGCAGCCAACCATTTGGGCTACCCCATTCTGGTTAAAGCCTCAGCCGGCGGCGGCGGTAAGGGTATGCGCATCGTCGAGCATCCGGAAGCGCTGCTAGCGGCGATTGAGGCCGGAGCACGTGAAGCTCAGCAAGCCTTTGGTGATGCGACACTGATGTTGGAAACCTACATTGCGCGGCCTCGACACGTGGAGATTCAGATACTCGGCGATCAGTTTGGCAACCGTGTCCACCTGTTCGAACGCGAATGTTCGATTCAACGTCGGCACCAGAAAATCATTGAAGAGACGCCCTCACCGGCAGTCGATGCAAGCTTACGGCAATGCATGGCGGAGGCAGCCTTACGCCTCGCCGCTGCGGTCGACTACAGCAGTGCCGGCACGGTCGAATTTCTTCTGACGCCGGACGGCGACTTTTATTTCCTCGAGATGAACACCCGCCTGCAAGTCGAGCATGCGGTCACCGAAAAGGTCACCGGCGTCGATCTTGTCCAGCAGCAACTTCGTATTGCACAGGGCGAGCCCTTGGCGTTCACCCAAGACCAACTCCACCAGCGTGGCCACGCCATCGAGTGCCGGCTGTATGCCGAGGATCCGTCGCACAATTTTTTACCGGCAACAGGCCGCATTGCCGTCCTGCGAGAGCCACACGGACCAGGGCGACGGATCGACAGCGGTCTGGCGTTACATACAGAGGTGACACCCTATTACGACCCGATTTTAGCCAAGTTAACCGTATCCGGCTTTACCCGTCCGGACGCCATTGAGCGCATGCAGGCCTTGCTGCGTGATTACACCGTGCTGGGTATCACGACCAACCGACAGTTTCTCTTGGATGTGATCAGTTCTCCAGCCTTTGCCAATGGCGAAACCGACACCGGCTTCATCGAACGCCATTTCCCTACCTGGCAGCCGCATGCCGAACTTTCTGACCAGGTCGTCGCGATCGCGGCATTGGGTGAATTTCTGCATCGCCAGGGGCAACTTGACGCAACGCCTGGTCCTACCGCAGCTGCAGGCGCTAATGACGGTTTCACCACCCCCTGGCAACGTCTTGACAGGTGGCGGTTAGGAGGTTCAGGATGAGATTTTCATACCGTCGACAGGCTGAGGACAGCGCAACAGTTGAGGTCGATATTGTTGCGTTGGAAGGCAGCGCCGATGGGTATCGGATCACCATCGGCGAGCAGGTATTTGAGCTCTCCGCACGGCTGTTTCAACGTGCTGCATTTGTAAAAGAAACGGACACCCTTGTGCTGCAGTACGAGGGGCAGGAATATCGTCTGTTTGATGCCACCAAGCAACGCCGTGCAGCGCCTCGTGTTGCCGGTGACCTGGGTGCCCCAATGGCGGGCAAAGTCATCCAGGTGCTGGTGGTAAGCGGTGCGCAGGTTAAGCGCGGCGATCCGTTGGTCATCCTTGAAGCGATGAAGATGGAGCAGCAAATTGTGGCGCCACACGACGGCGTTGTCGATCGTG
>JAPULM010000665.1 GCA_027294925.1 bacterium | reverse complement strand
ATAATCACCGACACTTGAAAAACGCCTGATGCCACCGGTCTCTAAAAGAATCGTCTGAGCTAAAATGGGTCCGATACCTTTAACGCTTTGTATGAGTTCATACAGGGGTGTACGTTTGATTTGGCTTTGTACCCGCCTTTCCACGATGGCGTCGCGATAAGGCGCCAGGTGATGCAACATCGTGCTCAGTTCATTGGGCAGTCGTTGTTCACACACCACCTTGTCGTTCTCCTGCAATAGGGCGATGACGCTGTTATTGCCGTGTAGGTCGATTCCACCGTATAGTTGACTCATGGTCGGTCTCCTCTGTTGAGTGAACGAGTCGGTAAGAAACTCCTTAATTGGATCCTACTCGCTCGATGGAGGAGCCGGCTATATGATTATCAGAGTATACAACGGAGCGAGCACGAAGACCTCATTATCGCGCATCGGGCCTGGATGGAGACCGTTGAAGCGAAGACCGTGTATCGCTTGCGGGGTCAGACGATCGAAATTGTGTTTGCCGATGTCAAAGAGCACCGGGGTTTGCGTCGTTTTTCAGGCCATGGGTTGGCCCGTGTGCGTACAGAGTTCGCGTTGGAGGTTTTGCTACACAATCTCCTCGTTGTGCATCGATCCTTAAGTCAGAGAGCAGACGTGGAGGCGCTCAACTGCACGACTGAGGACATTGCCGCCTAAAACCGGACGATCTGCATAGTTTTGTGTTGGTAGAGTGTCTGATGGGTGTCCAGTAGTGGTTGCTCAGGGGGCAGGGTAGGGGAGGTAACCGCTTGATCTTACTGGCGGTTGTACGACGGGGCGGCAGCTTCGATTGCCGCCACCTGCACTGCCACAAATAAACACGTCGAAAATCATATCTACGAGCTTTGCAGGGCTGCTAGCATATCGGTAACTCGGGTAAATTTTACCCGAGGTCGACCTAGAGATTTGCCTTTGCTAACCTCAATATGATTCAATTGCATCCAGTTTTCATATGAAACCACGTCCGGCTGTTGCTGCTTGATAAATTCCAATGCATCTTCAACGCCCAGTTTAACAGGATTCAGGTAGCACCCTTGTGCAACATCCGCAAGCATAACGTTAACGGTTTCAAGCGCGTCTGGTTTATTAGTGCCGATGACGCCGGTAGGGCCTCGCTTGATCCATCCAGACGTATAGACCCCTGTTAGAGGCTGCTGGGTATCGGGGTCCAACACCCGACCTTTTTGATTGAGAATCACACCCCCTCTGTCATCAAAGGGAACATCAGGCAGAGGCACACCTTGATAGCCAACGGAGCGAAACACCAGTCCAACTGACATATCCTCATACACATCCGTCGCACGCGGGCGCAACGCACCGGACTCAGTCGCATATAGCTGATTTCTAACCAGACGTATTCCATTAACTCGATTTTTATCGTCCCCGTAGATTTCCACAGGGGAAATCAGGAAACGTAGAATAAGCTGACGCGACTTTCCCTTTGGCGAGCGGCTGGCCAAATCCTGTAGCATTTGCACCTTTCGTGACGTTGCCCGGTCTGGGTTAGCGGCAAGCCAAGATTGGCTAGGGTCATCCAATGCTACTTCTTCGCGGGACACAATGAAATCGGTTCCGCTAAGCTCCCCCAGCTCCTTAAGTTCCGGATTAGAGAAAGCGGCTTGTGCTGCTCCCCGACGCCCCAACATCACCACTTCTTTAACCTGGCTTTGCTTCAATGCTTCTAGGGCATAGTCCGCAATGTCCGTTTGGCTCAATTCATCGTAGGTACGGCTCAAAATACGCGCTACATCCACTGCCACGTTACCCACCCCAACCACCGCAACCCGTTCTTGTGATAAGTCAAATTCGAGGTGCTGGAAATCGGGGTGTCCATTATACCAGGCGACAAATTCTGTTGCCGCATGACTACCCACCAGATCTTCGCCCGCAATGCCCATGCGACGATCAGCTTGGGCGCCGGTGGTAAAGACGATTTGATGATAGAATTTTCGCAAGCCGTCAAGCTTAACATGGGCGCCGAACTCGACATTGCCGTAATATCGAAAGCGGGGATTGGCAGCTGTTTTATCATACGTGTGGGCCACCGCTTTAATTTTTTGATGATCAGGCGCGACACCTCCCCGCACCAGCCCATATGGTGTCGGCAACCGTTCAATCATATCCAATTTGATGCTCAGGTCCTGCTGCTTCAGTAAATGTTCCGCCACATAGAATCCACTCGGTCCGGCGCCGATTACCGCCACGCGTAGAGGGTTTTCATATGTTCCAAGTTGAAACATCAAATGCTCCTATCAATCTAGAGTCTTGCTTCAGCAGGCTAACCACAAAAAGTATATCTTGATCCTATAAAAGTTGTCCACCGAGCATTGGAGGGAACGAAGCATCTCAAAGCCAACCTCAGCTGGGTCGATAATGAACCGACACCGCGTAATCACACCCTTCATACCAGGGTTTACGATCCCAAGTCGCCCAGCGCTCTTTCAAATGTAAGCCAGCCTGCTTGGCATAGTCATCATAGCTGTCTAGGCATAGACCTTGTTGAAGTTGAAAGCCAGAGATGAGCAGGCCAGCGGGGGCCAGGTGGCGTGCAAGGTTCATCATAACAGGCCGTGCAGTACCTGGGTCGATAAAGATCATCACATTTCCAGCCATGACAATCGCCTCAAACAACTGCAGCTGGTTGTTTGCCATAGGATCGTTGAGCTGCACAGTGGCTAGATTTGCAAGATGCCATGTAAGGTGAGGGGCTTTTTCTTGTGCAGACCGTAGCATATTCCTCTCACGATCAACGCCAATAACGTTGATACCGCGTCTAGCAAGCTCAATGGCAAGCCGCCCTGTCCCGCATCCAGCGTCTACCACAGAGGTGACACCAAATGAGGCTACAAAGTCAGCTTCGCCATGTATGTGTTGCCCCGCATGCTGAAGGGCTTTAAATTTGTCATCATAATGCGCTCCGCTAGCACCAGTGGCTTTCTGCCAAGGGGTTTCTTGCATGACCATCCTCGCGTAAAGATGACAAAAATCATTTTGTCTGTATCACCCCACTCGGGGTGGAATGGGTAAACACCACG
>JAPULM010000664.1 GCA_027294925.1 bacterium | reverse complement strand
CAACCGCGGCATCTGTCCGGAAGGTTTTTGGGCCCTTGAGCTTCTAGCCCCGATATCCTGTGCTTTGCTGTCGTATTTCGACACCAGGCGCGCATCTTTAGGCTGTTCCTGGCGTAGCGGTTTGGGGAGTTCTGCAAGGATGCCGCCTTTTTTGTGTAGCTGTTTTGGCGTTGTTTTTTTGAGCGGTTGACGTTTTGGCGTTAGCGGATTATTAGGGGCCGGGGGCAAAGACTGCAAGTCAGTCAACGGTGGCGGATTAAGCATGCGTATTGCCACTGGTGCATCTAGCATCGGTCCAGATGGTGGCAAAAAACTGAGCAACCACAACACAAGTAGATGAACGACTATAGATAGGAGTACGTAGCGCCGCAAATGAAACGTTTTCATGACAACCTGTGTTGCAACAGTCCTCCGCCGCCTTTTTCTAGGTCACCAGCAGGTAGGCTCACCTTAATCTGCTGCAACGTCTCACTTGATTCGAATATTCCTAACGTCCAACACACCTAGACAAATTGCCGACAGGTCTTATGGTTATATGGCTTCTTCTCCCCGCTCGCCGGTGCGAATCCGCACAATTTCGCCTAGTGGTATGACAAAAATCTTGCCATCGCCAATGCGACCTGTATGGGCAGCAGTCATAATAGCATCGATAATAGCGTCGACCATCTCTTCAGGAGCAAGAATTTCTAGTTTGATTTTCGGAAGGAAATCAACCACATACTCAGCGCCCCGGTAGAGTTCCGTATGGCCTTTTTGACGTCCAAAACCTTTGACTTCCGAAACGGTGAGTCCCCGCACGCCAATTGCATTGAGACGTTCTTTCACGTCATCCACCTTGAACGGCTTGATAATCGCCTCAATTTTTTTCATCATGTCATGAATCCTTCAGCCACAGACAGTCCCTCCGCCCCCTAGCGATATATTTACTCTACCAATTTCCACCTCAACGCGCCAGCTGCTCTCATCGGGAACTGGTAACCGTACAACGTTAGGATCAACTGGTTGCACGTTGGAGCGCACGATAGCCAATATCCTTCCGGTAATGGACGCCTGGCCACTGAATCCGCTGGATAGCCTGATAAGTCCGTTTAATGGCCGAGGCAAGCGAGGCCGCACGCCCCGTCACGCCCAGCACGCGTCCTCCGTTGGTGACAACTTGCTCATTTTGAAGGTCTGTGCCGGCGTGAAAAACCCATATGTCGGCTAATTCTGCCACGGTATCCAATCCGGTGATCGGTAAACCCGTTTCATAAGCCTCGGGATATCCCTCTGAAGCCATCACGACGCAAAGGGCGGGCTCCGGCACAAAGCGCGCTTGCAAGCCCGAGAGACTACCACGCGCCGCGCCATCAAGAAGCGGCAGGAGATCATCGCTGAGACGGACCAGCAGAGGTTGTGTCTCAGGGTCGCCGAAGCGTGCATTATATTCCAGTACATACGGTCGGCCGTCAACGATCATCAGGCCGGTATACAATACCCCGCGATAGGGCCTTCCATCAGCGGCCATACCTCGCACGGTAGGCATCACAATATCATGTAAAATCTGTTGGTGTAAGACGTCAGTAATAACCGCCGGTGAATAGGCCCCCATACCGCCGGTATTAAGCCCTTGGTCGTGGTCAAAAACGCGCTTATGGTCCTGTGAAGAGGCGAGTGGAATGACATGTTCACCATCAACCAAGACATGAAAAGAAACCTCTTCTCCGCCAAGGAAGTCTTCAATTACCACACAGTCACCGGCTGCCCCGAAGACGCGCGTCCGCATGATTTGTTGCACCGCTTCTAAGGCCTGTTTCTGAGTCTGGCAGACAATAACCCCTTTGCCAGCCGCTAGCCCATCGGCTTTGACCACCAACGGGTCTTGACGGTGGCGGATGTAAGTCTCGGCGGCCTCAATATCCTTGAAAACCTCAGCATGTGCGGTGGGAATGCCATGCTGGTGCATAAAGGTTTTGGCAAACGCTTTACTTGCTTCGAGCTGGGCTGCCGCTTTGGTTGGGCCAAAGACACACAAGCCGCGTTCGGCAAAGACATCTGTAATGCCCATTGCCAGTGGCAGCTCCGGACCAACCACGGTTAGATGAATATGCTGTTCGAGGGCGAAATCACCTAAGCCGCAAATATCGTCCACCGCGATTGGCACGGGTATGGCGTGCTGCCAACAGCCGGCATTGCCCGGCGCACAGTAGACCCGGTCTGCCTGTGGGCTTTGAGATAATTTCCAAACCAGGGCATGTTCGCGCCCACCGCTTCCAACCACGAGGATATTCATCGCGGCATTCCTTTTCAGCTACTTATTTTGTTCATTCGATTGCAGGTTAGTGCCGGAAGGCGCGCAAACCCGTGAAGGCCATTGCGACCCCGTACTGATTTGCCGCTGCAATAACCTCCTTGTCTCGAACGGAGCCGCCAGGCTGAATGAGCGCTCGGACACCTGCCTGGGCAAGCACCTCCAATCCGTCAGGGAAGGGGAAAAAAGCGTCAGAGGCTGCTACGCATCCTTCCGGGCTGCTGCGGGCTTTCATTAATGCCATCCGGCTTGCGTCCACACGGCTCATTTGGCCGGCGCCAATACCGACTGTCTGTCCATCCTGTGCCAGGATGACAGCGTTGGACTTGACGTGTTTTATAACTTTCCAAGCGAATAGCATCGTCGCTATTTCTTCTGCGGTTGGATGGCGTTCGGTTACAATCTGTAAATCTTCAGACGTCACCTGTCCCCGATCAATTTCTTGCGCGAGTGCGCCGCCGGCTATACTACGCCATAATAAGCGGGGAGAGGGTGCCTCAGTTTGCTCAAGCCCTTCGCCTAAAGCCAGTAACCTGCGATTTTTCTTACGTTTTAGGATACTTAAAGCTTCCGGTTGAAAGGCGGGAGCTAGCAGGACTTCAATGAAGCGGTCACCAATGGCTTGGGCGAATTCGGTATCGATTTCTCGGTTGCAACTAATGACCCCGCCTGAGGCAGAATCAGGGTCTGTCGCATAGGCACGTTGGTAGGCCGAGGCGAGGCTGTCACCAGCAGCAATCCCACAAGGCGTTTGATGTTTGACAATGACCACCGCTGTTTCCGTAAACTCTTGTACGGCGACTAAGGCTGCGTCAGCGTCGGCAAGATTATTGTAGGACAACTCCTTACCATGCAATTGCGCCGCTGTTACCAGGCTGGGAGCCGATGGTAAAGGGGTTTGGTAAAGCGCGGCTTGCTGGTGGGGGTTCTCGCCATAGCGTAGGGTTCGGACCTGGCGTAGCGCGACAGGTTGATAAGCGGAGAACATCCGTTTTGCCTGCGAAGTGCTGTTGAGCTGCTGTAAGTAAGCGCTGATGGCGCCATCATAGGCTGCGATGCGCTGAAACGCTTCGAGCGCCAGCCGCTGTCTCAGGGGGTGGGTCGTAGCGCCGTTGCACTGTTGGAGTTCAGTCCGTACCAGGTCATACTGGCTTGGATCACAGACGACAGCCACATCAGGGAAATTTTTGGCTGCTGCACGTAACATCGTAGGACCGCCGATATCAATGTGCTCAAGAGCGGTTTTGAGATCGACTTGCTTTTGTTGTATGACTTGTTCAAACGGATAGAGATCCACCACCACTAAATCGATGAGGGATAAACTGTGCTGTGTCACCTCGTCCATCTGCTCAGGATCATCTCGGCGTGCAAGAATACCGCCGTGCAGACGGGGGTGAAGGGTTTTAACGCGTCCCCCGAGCATTTCCGGCGCCCCGGTGACCGTTTCGACCGGCGTTACCGGGATACCATGCTCCGTCAGCACTGTAGCCGTGCCGCCGGTGGACAAAATTTCAATATTGTAGCGCCGCAGGTCCTCCACCAAGGGCACAATACCTTCCTTGCGCCACACACTGACTAGGGCTCGTTGAATTTTCTTCATACCGGGTTCCTTTGTAACTCAAAATCGCCGAGATGATATCGTATCAAGCTGGTGACAACCATGGCCGCTGTTTCCGTACGCAAGGTCAGAGGGCCAAGATGTGCAGTACGAAAACCGTGTGTTTGGGCGAGGCTGATTTCTTGCTCGCTCCACCCGCCTTCCGGTCCAACCAGAACAGCCACTGAACGTTGTCCGCTCTGTTGATCGAGGCTGTGCGACAGACTCTGCCGCATTTCTTTTTCCCAACAGATAAGTTTAACCGGCGAAGTTTGATAATCCGTACAAAACTGGTTAAGTGTCATCGGGTTGTGAATCTCGAGTAGGGTCAGGCGACCGCACTGTTTGGCGGCGGCTGCGGCAATACGATGCCAGCGCCCCAACTTTTCATGTACGCGGCCCGCGATGTTGCGGGGTACCGTACGTTCAGTATATAAAGGCACCAGTGTCGTCAGGCCCAGCTCTGAACATTTTTCCACAATGAGGTCCATCTTTGAGCCTTTTGGGATAGCCTGCCCAAGCACTAATGGAGTGAGAGAAACAGGCGGCTTTGTCCACTTTCGGAGCACCTGCCCTGCAACCGTAACCGGCGAGACAGCCGTTAACCGCAGATCGTATTCAGACGTGACCCCGTCAAAGGCCTGGAGCTCGTCGCCAATCTGCAAGCGCAATACTCGGGTTATATAATGTGCAACTTCCCGCGGCAAAACAATCTCATCCCCTGGCTGCAGTCCTGGGGCAATTCGCACACGACGCATGACCGGTTTCCTTTACGCCAGTAGTAAGGATCATGCCTGCAAATGCTGGCCCTGAAGTGTCACCCACTTCCCCTCTGTCAGGCGTTGCTGCACATTTAATTGAGCTGCTTGCATGGCATGCCGAAGCGATCTTTCCTGTGCTGCCAAGACGCCGGATAGCATGATATGGCCCTGCGGTGCAAGGCGCTCGGCAAGCATCGGCATCATCTCAATGAGAGGGTCGAGAAAAACATTCGCCGCGATCCATGTGAATTGACCGCTAATCATGTTCAAAGTCCCTGCAAGGAAGCGGCCTTTTTCATGCAAGCCATTGAGGGCGGCGTTTCTAGCGGCTTCCTGCACGGCTTTGGGGTCAATATCGATGCCAACGGCAGTAGCCGCTCCAAATTTAAGCGCTGCTAAACTGAGGATGCCTGATCCACAACCTACGTCAAGTATACTGCCGTTTTGATCCGGGGTTACGCACTGTGCCAATAAGGTCAGGCACATCCGGGTGGTTGGATGCAAACCCGTACCGAACGCCAAGCCCGGTTCGATCACGAGCCGATTTACCGGTGACGTGACGGTAACGCTTTCCCAGGGTGGATGAATCACCAGTCGTTGAGCAATGGAGATTGGGTGAAAGAAACGATGCCATTGGGTAAGATAATCTTGGTCACGTAGGGGGCGGCTGTACAGTTTCCAGTAGGGAACGTCAGTGCCTTTGGTGCAGGTTAGCAGAAACTGCTGTAGCGCACAGATCCGCACCGGTAATGTCACATCAACCGGCAAGGCGCCATATAATACCGTCCAGCCGGCACCGTGCGCCCGCACCTGATCAGCGATCGTCTGCTCAGGTGATAGAACCGCGTCATCATAGGTTACGACCCCCCGCGATCCCAACTGCTGGATGTAGGTCTCAATCGTTTCGCCCAAATTGCCAGGAACTTGTACATAGACATCCCACCACTGCATGTATGACCTATTGCTGCTACGTGACCTGGCATGCGATAAGGTGAAAACGAGGCAAGAGAACCACCTCAGAGAACACCTTACCCCTCGGTGAGAATTTTACTAATTTGGTTCGCGGTGTAGTCTACGATAGCCATCACCCGTGGATAGGCCATCCGCTTTGGCCCAATAACACCCAGCACCCCGATTGTCTGATCGCTGTAGTTATATGTGTGGGTGACGAAGCTGCATTCCTGAATGTCTTCATATGGCGTTTCTGAGCCCAATATAACATGGATACCCGATTCGCCTAGACACAAATCGAGAATACTGATAAGACGGCTTTTCTGCTCGAAAGCTTTAAACAGCTCTTTCATACGGTCTACATTGGCCATGAACTCGGGCTGATCCATAATATTCGTTGTGCCACCCAGGTAGATATCGTCCTCGGTCTCTGTCCGTGAGTCAAAGATTTTTTGGCCTACCTGCATGACTTGTTGTAAGAGCTGATCATACTTAACTTTGTCTTCAGCCATACGCTCCAACAGATTCTGACGAATCGTACCCAACTGTTGTCCTGAGAATTCTTGATTTAGGTAATTGGACACGCGGTGAAGTTCATCTTGAGTCAATTCCTCGTCCAGCACGACAAGCTTATTCTGTACAATGCCTGACTCCATAACAAAAATAGCAAGCACCTGTTGCCCGCGTACTTTTACAAATTCAATGCGACTAAAAACCGTCGTAGAAAATTTACGTAAGACGATACCGGCATAGCTTGATATTTCGGACAGGAGGCGTGAGGCTTCTGCCATGACCTCGTCAACCTCACCGCGGAATGGCGCGAAGCGTTGAGTAATGAGAGCCGACTCTTCCGCACTTAATTCCTGCGTGCCTGGTAAGTGATTGACATAAAATCGATAACCCAAGTCTGTTGGTACGCGCCCGGCTGAGATGTGGGGCTGCTCTAAGAAACCAGATTCCTCAAGATCTGACATCACGTTACGGATGGTGGCTGGACTCAGGCCAAAATTGTAACGCTTGGAGAGCATACGCGAACCAACGGGCTCCGCAGTGGAAATAAAGCTCTGTATAACAGCCATCAGAATATTTTCATTACGTTCATCTATTTGGTGGTGATCCGAAGCGCCTCGCATGCCTGTCACCTCATCGCGTCTTGATGTACTCGAATAATTCTAAACTACGGCTCATTATACTTGTGCTGCTATAACACGCAACAAGAAAGTTAGCACTCGGCTATACGGAACAACCCCTTTTTTTTCAATTCCGAAATCCGCCTTCCGAAATCCGCCTTAGCCTGTCTCAGTCTGCTGCTATGGGGGTGGAAAATATGCAAACATTTTATCCATGTACTTAACTGGGTGCCGGTCGGCCTGGGCGTACGGATAAGGGGTGTTAGAATGCCAATGCCTATGATATGCTGTACACACAAGAAATGTTGAAAGGTGCGATTGATATGACACGGATAGATGGAGAATGAAGGGTGGCGTTCCGCCAGGTGCTTGGACAACAACGAGCCGTCAAGATGCTGCAGAACGCATTGACTGGTGAGCGTCTCGCTCATGCATATCTGTTTTACGGGCCATCCGGGGTCGGAAAAAAACTTGCCGCTTTTCAGTTTACTAAAGCCCTCTACTGTCTTACGGCAGGTCCGGATGCCTGTGATGCCTGTGCGGCGTGTCATAAAATCACTGCTGGGAATCATCCTGACGTTGTGTTGGTCGCCGCTGATGAGACGACGATTAAAATTGATCAGATACGTACGGTCCAACATCAGTTGAGCTACAAACCATATGAGAAACAACGCACCACCGTCATCTTTGATGGGTGCGAGCATTTGACCTTGCCGGCAGCCAATGCCCTTTTGAAGACCTTAGAGGAACCTCCGGGCAACGCCTTACTGCTTGTGCTCACAGGACATAAGGATGCTGTACCGGTAACCATTATTTCCCGTTGCCAGCTTATACCTTTTCAGCCTCTGGCGCCAGAGCATTTGTACACCATCTTTACTCAGCATGAGATGGATACTGAAACGGCAAGTCTGGCGGCTGCCCTTGCAGAAGGACGTGCAGATCGTTTCTCGCCGGAAAGCGCGGCGGAAACGCTCGCTTTAAGACAGACAGCTCATACAATATTACAAAACGCGGCCCAAGCCAAAGGGATGGCTTCATTCCTCCAGGCTCGGCAACTTGCTGGTAAACGCGATCAATGCGAAGCGTTGCTGCATTGGCTATCTTTGTTCTTGCGCGATCTAACCATGCTAAAAGTAGCGCCGTCTACTGTACTTCACAATCGTGATCTATCTACGGAACTAGCGCCTTTAGCGCGCCGGGCACAACTTGATCAGCTTATCGAGGCCTTTACTCAACTCCAGCAATTTCGTGCTTACCTCGGTCTGAATAGCAATCCCCAACTGATTTTTGAGCAGTCGTTAATACAAATTCATCAAGCCTTCGCCAGCGCGACGCCTGCTTAGCCTCAGATTGCTTTTGAGATCAACAGATCCTTACCCCGCTAGCCTGATAGGGTAATTGCAGCATGATGGTCTAACGCGCATAATCTGTCACGCGGGTCTCACGGAGAACCGTTACTTTGATCTGCCCAGGATAAGACATTTCTTGCTCTATTTGCTTTGCCACATCTCGGGCTAGCATGCGTGCTTCATCATCGCTCATCTTGCTGGGGTTCACAATGATACGAATTTCTCGCCCAGCCTGGATCGCAAACGTTTTTTCAACCCCGTCAAATGAATCGCCAATATCTTCAAGTTTCTGCAGCCGTTTCACGTATCCTTCCAGCATTTCGCGCCGAGCCCCGGGCCGAGCAGCCGATAACGCATCCGATGCCGCGACCAAAATTGCTTCGATATGGCGGGGTTCTTCATCTTCGTGATGACATCCAATGGCGTTTAGCACAATATCGTGTTCACCATACCTTTTGGCAATTTCTTGTCCAATTTGAACGTGCGTACCCTGGGTCATGTGATCGGCGGCTTTGCCAATGTCATGTAATAAGCCGGCACGGCGCGCCAGTTTAGCGTCGGCGCCGAGTTCAGCGGCCATAATGCCGGCCAGAAACGCCGTTTCTTTGACATGCTGCAATACGTTTTGGGAGTAGCTAGTGCGGTATTTTAGGCGTCCCAATAACTTAACAATTTCGGGATGCAGGTCGTCAATCCCCACTTCAAAGGCTGCCGATTCACCTTCCTCTTTTAGCAGCGTATCCATTTCCTGTTTCACCTTTTCCACCATCTCCTCAATTCGTCCAGGATGAATTCGCCCATCAGCGACGAGACGCTCAAGCGTTAAACGTGCAATTTCACGTCGAATCGGATCAAAGCCGGAAATAATAACGGCTTCGGGCGTATCATCAATGATGAGATCGATTCCGGTGGCGGTCTCAAATGCTCTAATGTTACGTCCCTCGCGTCCGATGATACGGCCCTTCATCTCCTCATGGGGGAGGGTGACGACCGAGACTGAACTTTCAACCACATGATCTGCTGCATAACGCTGAATTGCTAAACTTGTATAGAAACTGGCTCGCTTACGGGCAAGCTCCTTTGCTTCATCTTCCAGACGCCGAACGCGTTCCGCAATCTGCGAGCGAGCGTCTGCCAGTATACGGTCCATCAACTGCTGTTGCGCTTCAGGCGCAGTCATATGGGCTATTTGTTCGAGGCGACGCGTTTGTGCGTCAAGCGCTTCAGCCAGCTGTTTTTCTTCTTCTATAAACTGGTTTTCGCGCTCAACTAGGTGGTGGTCGCGCTGTTGCAGATCACGTTCTTTTAGATCAAGACGTTCATCTCTACGTTCGAGATTATCCCCGCGTTGTGTCATCTTTTGCTCTAGGCGTTGCAACTCGCGCTTTGAACCTTCGACTTCTTTCTCATACAGCGCCTGTTTGCGGTACCATGAATCTTTCGCCTCAACCACCGCCTCACGTACTTTGTCGTCAGCTTGTTTCTCCGCGTTGCGAAGCGTCTGTTGAACCTGATCTTGCGTCTTACGCCAATAACGCCGCGCTAAAACCGACCGTACGGTATAACCCAATAACAATCCTGCGCCGCCAATGACAAGAACTATTTCTGTGAATGATGGGTCGTTCAGACTCAATGGCATTCTCCTTATATTTTCCAAAGCTAACGCTTATCGCGGTTAGCTAGTAGCATGATCTTGGCAAGGAATAAATTCCTGCTCTGTCATAATGCTATGCACGCAAATGTCATGTGCCATCTGTGGTACCCGTGGCACAATTTGCATGGCAAAAGCGAGGCCATAAGCGTAAGCCGTTGGTGGCATCTGTTGTAAGAACCGGTCGTAGTAACCTTTACCAAATCCCAGACGGCCGCCTTGCCGGTCAAATGCTATTCCAGGCACCACAATCAATGGAATGTCGTCAGGTTGTACAATCGTTCCATCCAAACTAGGCTCCAGAATACCAAGCCGGCCACGACGAAGCTGGGCCGACTCAAGGGGTAATTCTAGGGCAACCAAATTTCCCCCTTCGACCACAGGCACAACAATACGTTTATTATGATGCCGTGCCGCATCAATAATGCCTGATGTTTGAACTTCTTGTGCCAACGCCAAATACACCATAATGGTATGACTGGCCTGGAAAGTGGACAACCCAGATACACCAGCGGCAATTTTTGCGCTCTTATGTTGAACTTCCGCTGCTGTAAGCGTGGCCCGTTCAGACAATAGGCGTTGCCGTAGACGTGCTTTTGCCTGCTGCATGTTGGTGAATCAGGGGATCTTTACGCCCCCACCTTAGAATGAAAACACGGAATGGAAAGAAATGTCCGGAAAAGGGCTCCGGAATGAAGGACCACTATGGAAGGAATACCGCAACCGATCAACGTAATGAAGTAGTGACAACACCCGACACAAGTACTGGCTTGTCAATTATGTGATAAGCCAACGAGCCTACCCTTACTCGTGCTCAATGATAGGGAGGCGTGGTTAACCTGATCATGTTCGTACTCCCGACCGACCTGTCGATGCTTTACATCCCCAACACACCGACCGATGTATACAGCCTGGACGGCTTCTTTATCCTTAAAACGTTGCATTGGCCATCTTGTCGCTTCTCCATCTCGCGCTGTCCAGACCCCCGAGTCTGTTTACATGTCTCTATTGGCAATATACGAACGGTAAGCATCTGTCTAACAACCGTTGGGTGACGGCAACCTACTTTCATTTTGTCATGGTTGGCTATTACCAGGAGCCCTATATTAGGTCCATCTTGTTTCTCGGTAATAGATACCGGAGAAATGCGCCCATTTTCCTGCCCAGACATCGTCTCTCAACTATATAAACACAAAAAGAACCGTAGTGTTCTTACCAAAGGACTGTAGCAGATGGATGACGGAGACGCAAGAAAAACACCTTGTCGACAGCTTCTGGTGCGTTAGACGCTTTACAAAAATAATTATCCTGTAGCATGAGATGTTTGGGTCGCCGCCAGGCAGAGCAGAAGTCGCATCGCAGCGTGATGTACCTGTCGCGACAATGATGCGCTGGGCATATAGAGATGCTGGACACGGAGATTTTCAGCAAGAAACCGCCTTAGTCGTCAAGCTGGTTTTCGACTAAAGCAATAAGGTGATCCGTCTTAGTGTTGAAAAAATCAGCGGATTGATCAAGATGTTCCCGGAGTTTCAACAGGTCGTCGGCAATGTTCAAGGCTGTCAGAATAGCGATACGAGTAAGGGGTGTTGTTTTTGCGGCATCGGAGACGGCTCGCATACGTTCATCGACATGTGCGGCAAGGCGTCGGATATAAGTCGCTGAGGCCTCTCCGACAGCAACCCGAAACACTTGCCCGAAAATTTCGACCTCGACGTCTTCTGCCATCCCTGAACCTCTATGATTTGGTGTCGCTACTGCTCCATGTATGACTCTCGATCCATTCAATTGTCGTGAGCATCTGTTCAAGCTTTTGCCGAATGACACCTCGCTCACGTTGCAACGTTTGCATCACATCACGCAGGGCGATTAGCTCTTTTTGCTCGGGCCGCAAACGTGCCAGTTCTTGTTCTTGCACCAATAAAGCGTCTTCAAGCTCCTGGACATTCTGGCACAGCTGCTTATTCTTCTCTTTCGTGCACGCATATGCTTCGACTAAGCTGATGATATGTGCTTCCAGAGTTTCAAGCCGTGCAATATCCATAGGAAACCTACATATCCCCCTTACAACAAAGGCATTAACGGAGATGCTCTTTGGCTAGCGCAGCGACCTGGGCGAACGCTTCAGGGTCGTGGATAGCGACATCGGCAAGAACTTTTCGATCAAGTGATACCTGGGCAAGGCGCAATCCGGCCATAAATTTACTGTAGGAAAGCCCATGCAGGTGAGCAGCAGCATTAATCCGAATGATCCATAAGCGACGGAAGTCCCGTTTGCGAACACGGCGATCGCGATAGGCGAACTTCCAACCTCGTTCGACGGTCTCACGTGCTTTCCGATAAAGATTGCCGCGGCCTGCGCGGTTGCCTTTGGCGTGTTTTAACAGGCGCTTATGGCGACGCCGTGCAGCTGGGCCACTAGTTACTCGAGGCATGACACCTTCCTCTTAAAACCAAGTTGAAGAACATCAAGAAATTCACATTAGACAAGCAGCCGCTTGATGCGCGGAGCGTCTGCCGAGGACACGAGGGCAGGATGACGGAGTTGGCGTTTACGCTTGCGCGTTTTTTTTGTCAAGATATGGCGTGCAAAAGCATGATTACGACGTATTTTACCAGACGCTGTTAAACGAAAACGCTTCTGAGCGCTCCGATTCCGTTTCATTTTTGGCATACGAGACAACTCCTACTGCACAGATTTTGAGTCGAGATGACTACGAAAACATATCATGACATGCTTAAGACGACCGCGGGCCGAGAACCATGGTCATGTTCCGTCCCTCTTGTTTCGGCATTTGCTCGACTGTACAGATCTCTTCCATATCCACCGCAATACGGTCAAGAATGCGTCGTCCTAGCTCAATATGCGCCATCTCACGGCCTCGAAACATGATGGTTACTTTTGCTTTATGTCCATCTTGCAAGAAACGACGCACATGTTTCGTTTTAAACTGATAGTCGTGCTCCTCAGTTTTTGGCCGTAGCTTAATTTCTTTTATGGTGATAATTGTCTGCCGTTTTTTGGCCTGCTGAAGCCGTTTGCTTTGCTGGTATTTGAATTTACCATGATCCATAATCCGGCACACCGGTGGTTTTGCATCAGGTGCAACTTCGACCAGATCCAACCCTCCTTCCTCGGCACGCTGCAGCGCATCCTCTTTCGTCATGATGCCGAGTTGTTCGCCGTCTTGGTCAATTACACGCATTTCGCGTGCGCGGATCATCTGATTGATACGCTGCTGTTTGGATATAGTCTTTCACCTCCCTAATAGGTAGACACTGACAGTTGTCCGTAAGCCAATGATAATGTTCTAGATCTAGATTCCCCCACCGGGACAAGACACCTACTTGAACCACTAGCACACGTCACTCAGAAATTCGTTAGCCGTTTGCGCCCCGCACAACTAGTAAATCACTTGTGGTACACCGTGCGAGATTTAATAGTAGGCACGGGCGGTCTCGAACCGCCGACCCCTTGCGCGTCAAGCAAGTGCTCTCCCCCTGAGCTACGTGCCTATAGATAGGATTCGGGCTGAGATTAACGCTGTCAACTACCGATTGTCAAGCAAAAAACGCTTGTCGTTCTGTCAACTTGCTTGTTTATAGAGTAAGGACGGTTGCTGCTGATTTGCTACGACTTCTTCCGTAATGGCGCATTCTTGCACATCGTTTCGGGACGGTAATTCATACATGGTGTCGAGCATGATATCTTCCAGGATCGAACGTAGGCCACGCGCTCCGGTTTTACGATGTATCGCCTCTTTGGCGATTGCCCATAAGGCCCCATCGGTAAAGTTTAGCTTAACGTTTTCGAGTTCGAAATACTTCTGATACTGACGCACCAACGCATTTTTCGGCACTGTCAGAATCCGAACAAAGTCTTCCTCTGTGAGTTCTTCCAGCGTTGTAACAATCGGTAGTCGGCCAATAAACTCTGGAATGAGGCCAAATTTAAGCAAATCTTCGGGCTGCACCTGGACCAATAACTCTCCAAGTGATTTTTCAGTCCGAGAGCCCAGTGCTGCCCCAAAACCCATACCGCGTTTGCCCACACGCCGTTCGACCATTTTCTCAAGGCCATAGAAGGCGCCACCACAGATAAAAAGGATATCACTCGTATCAACCTGAAGAAACTCTTGATGCGGGTGTTTGCGTCCGCCTTGAGGCGGGACGCTTGCCACTGTTCCCTCAATAATTTTTAGCAACGCCTGCTGCACCCCTTCGCCTGAGACGTCTCTCGTAATCGAGGGATTTTCGGATTTACGGCTAATTTTGTCGATCTCGTCAATATAAATGATACCTTTTTCAGCCCGCTCAACGTCGTAGTCAGCCACTTGCAGCAAGCGTAAAATCACGTTCTCAACGTCTTCACCAACATACCCGGCCTCTGTTAATGTCGTGGCATCAACAATTGTAAACGGCACTTCGAGGATACGTGCTAAAGTTTGCGCCAGAAGGGTTTTGCCGGAGCCGGTTGGGCCAATGAGTAAGACATTACTCTTTTGTAACTCGACATCATTCGCCTTCCGGTTGGACTCGATCCGTCGATAATGATTATAGACCGCTACAGACAAGACTTTTTTAGCCTTCGTTTGCCCGATGATATATTCATCAAGCTTCCGATTAAGTTCTTTTGGTGAAAGGAGAGGTTGGAATTCTTTCTTTTCCGCGGCGCTCTCTTCGAGAATAATGTCGTTGCACAGGTCGATACATTCGTCGCAGATATAGACCGTAGGTCCTGCGATGAGTTTTTTGACTTCATCTTGAGATTTTCCGCAAAATGAACAGCGCAGCGCTTCTCCTTGCGAATCTTTCCGCGGCATTGTCAATGCCCCCTCTTATTGAATTAATATTCTATATGGCTGCTCGTATAGCCCAGCAGTAGTCCTTGAACGATTTCGAACGTCGGATTGCCTTTGCAAAACGGACTTTACCCCGTTCGCCTGGCGGGGTATTTGCGGTACGCAGTACTAGGGTTCAGACTCAGCCGTTTCTTCTGCGCTGGTATCTGTCTCTGGTGCTTGTCCATCACGAGCAGTGATTACTTCATCAATAATGCCGTAGTTTTGAGCCTCTTCAGACGTCATGAAGCAGTCTCGATCAGTGTCTTGGTTAATACGCTCCAGAGACTGATGAGTATGTTTGACCAGAATCTCATTCAGGACGGTTTTGAGACGCAAGATTTCACGCGCATGAATTTCAATGTCAGATGCCTGGCCTTGCACACCACCTAACGGCTGGTGAAGCAAGATTGTCGAGTGTGGCAAGGCATACCGTTTGTGTGCCTCACCAGCCGTTAGTAGCAGTGCGCCGGCACTCGCTGCTAGACCAATACAAATTGTTGAGACATTGGGGCGGATGTATTGCATGGTGTCATAGATCGCTAAGGCCGCTGTTACCGAGCCCCCGGGGCTATTAATATAGAAAGCAATCTCCTGTTCAGGTTCTTCCGCCTCTAGGAATAACAGCTGTGCAATGATCAAATTGGCGACAACATCATTGATCGCAGAACCTAGGAATACAATACGATCTTTGAGCAATCGAGAATAAATATCGTAGGCTCGCTCGCCGCGACTTGTCTGTTCGACTACCATTGGCACTAATGCCATATGCGCCCACCTCCTCAGTCGGGTCTCCGGTTCATCGCCTACGCTTCGGGTGTCAGTGTCTCTGGGGCAACCACCTTATCGGTAATCTGGACATTCGCCATAATCACCTCAAAAATTCTCCGTTGCCGCAATCCGCTCTCCAGGGCGCTCAACGTTCCGTTGCGTTCCATTGCCTGTTTTAAGGCTTCAGGGTTCTGTCCCATGCGTGACGCAAGCGAAGCCACTTCTGTGTCAATTTCCTCTTGTCTCACCTCTACCCCAGCTTCTTCGCCTACACGGCTCAAAATAAGCTGGCCTTGCACTGCTTCCAGCCCTGCCTCGGCGTATGCCTCACGTAAACTATCTACATCGACGTGATAATCTTCATCTGTCAGCTCCTGTCCCATTTCCTGCTGTTTGTGACGCAGGTACATGCGTCGCATTTGCTCCTCTACAAGGATGTCAGGCGCCTCAATGGGATTGGCCTTGACCAATTCCGCGAGAATTTCATTATGCAAGACCGCATTGGCATTTTGCCGAGCGGTTTCCTCTAGTTCTTCCCTTAGGCGAGCACGTAGCGCCGCCAGCGAATCGGCTTCCTCGTAAGCCTGGGCAAATTCGTCGTCTAGCTCTGGTAAAATCTTTTCTTTGATTTCCGACACACTAACCTGAAAATTTGCCGTCTGTCCAGCCAGTTTTGGCTCCTGATAATCATCAGGGAAAGAGACAAGAATCGTCTTTTGCGCGCCTTGCGTCATGCCTACAAGGCATTGCTCAATTTCCGGAAAAAACATGCCGGCTCCGACTTCCAAGGAGACATTCGTACCTTTCGCGCCCTCCAACGGGCGCTCATCCAGCGTGCCTTGATAATCAATGATGACGAAATCCCCTTCCTGCGCCGGACGTCCTGCAACGGTTTCCAACGCTGCATGGCGCCCGCGCACCCGGTCAAGCGCCTTATCAATATCATCATCATGAACCGGGGCAAGACGTCGTTCGAAAGTCCAAGCATGATAATCGGCAATGTCGAAGTCTGGGATAATCTGCACGGTCGCCACAAAGCGAAATGGCTGTGCCTGGGATAAAGTCATTGGATCAATCTGTGGTTCGCCGACATAGCGCAGCGCTTTATCAACCAAGGCTGCCGACAATGCCTCGGACACAAGTTTCTGTAGAACTTCATGCTCGGCAGAATGTCGATATTGGTTTTCTAGCATCCGGCGCGGTACTTTCCCTTGCCGAAAGCCCGGAAACCGCACACGCTTCTGAAGGTTATTGTAAACTTGGCCTAGTTCACGATCTACCTTGTCCGCCTCGACCTCAATCGTTAGACGTCGCACACAGGGATCAATCTCCTCGACTTCTACTTGCATATCATCCTAACCTTCATCTGCCCGGAACGTCCCCCAATTCTTAAGACACGATGGTGGCTGCCCCGAGATTCGAACTCGGACACCCGTAAGGGTACTGGCTCCTAAGGCCAGCGCGTCTACCAATTCCACCAGGCAGCCAAAGTGAGCCGCGAAGGAGTTGAACCTTCAACCCACGGATTAAGAGTCCGTTGCTCTGCCAGTTGAGCTAGCGGCCCAGTACTGCGTAGCAATAAACCATCGGGATTAGCGCGAGCCTTGATGCACGACGCCTTACATTTTCTTAAGCCGGTTGCAACGACACCTAGGTCGGACTCTTTGCCTATGCCTCTGTTCAAACAGGGAAAGGTCGCGAGGTGGTACTATATAGCACGCTCGCCTATTCTGTCAATTAACGTTCTACTCGCATCTTATCGCCGCTGGGACGAAGATGCTGATGTGAGGGAGGGT
>JAPULM010000663.1 GCA_027294925.1 bacterium | reverse complement strand
GGCGGCGAATCGTTTTACCACCACTGCCATTCATGAGTCGTTAAAACGTGTAGGCTGAGGATTAAGTTGGTCAGTCCGTGGGCCACAATACAGGGCCAAAGACGGCCTGTTTTGTACAATAGCAAATTATAGGCGGCACCTGCCATCATTCCGGCAAGCCACAGATGATGCTCGAGCCCGAAGAGGACGACGATGGCTCCAAATGAAAGAGGTGTGAAGCTGCCCAAGGGAACAGATGTATAGGGAGATTTTATCAAGAAGCGGATAAGGAATGAGCGCCAAAATAATTCTTCTACGAGCGGCACCACGACGACGGCGCCGAAGATACGTATACCTACCAGCACAAGTCCGAGACTAGCCCCCTCCTGAAATGGGTTGTAGCCCTCCGGCTCACTCTGCATTGCCCATGGCCAATCCATCCGTACCCATAACCAATAGACCACAACGCCAACGATGGTGGTAAAAGCCAGTTCTTTGCAGCCCACCCACAGCTTATCGTGTAGCTCTGTATAGACCGGCCAATAATAAAGCAGGGTCATTAAAACAACGATGATGCGAAACGGATAAAGCCACAGCATTGCCGTGTTGGCCGTTAACTCAGAGTCCGCCATGAGCTCGATAGCCCACTGAGCTGGATAGGTCAGAGCGACAAAGGCGATGAACAGGGCAAAAGGGAGAATACGCGGCAGAGCGGATTCTTCCCTGCGGTCGAAGCGTTGGGTAAGATGAAAAAGTCGGTGAATCAAGTCGTTTTCCTTACTCGCAAACCCTGTCAAAAGGCCGCTATCACCTCTTCCGAAAAGCGCGCAAAGATTGCAAAATTAACCTAAAAAGAGCTGATAAGCCGGGTTTCGGCTTTCCTCACAATAGGTATAGCCTAGCTTATCAAGAAACGTTTGGAAAGCCTGTTGGTCGGCTGGCGGCACTTGCATGCCCACCAACACACGTCCAATGTCAGCACCATGATTACGATAATGGAACAGGCTAATATTCCAATTGTGACTCATGCTTTGAAGAAACTTAAGTAGTGCGCCAGGACGTTCGGGAAATTCAAATCGGTAGAGGATTTCGTGGTTGGCTTTTTCAGCATGACCACCCACTAAGTGACGAATATGGAGTTTAGCCATTTCATTGTCACTAAAATCGAGTGCTTCTAAACCGTTGGCGCGTAGTTCAGCCAACAATTGTCTGATTTCTTCTCGACCCTCTATTTGGACCCCGACAAAGACATGAGCCGTATCAGGATCGGCAAAACGGTAATTGAATTCGGTGATGTTGCGAGACCCAAGCAAGGAACAAAACGCTTTGAAACTACCCGGTCGTTCAGGAATCGTAACGGCTAGTATGGCCTCACGTTCTTCACCCAACTCGGCACGTTCGGAGACGTGCCGCAAGCGATCAAAATTCATATTAGCGCCTGAGGCGACCGCAACTAGGGTAGAGCCTTTAAGGTGGTGGTTGGTGACATACATTTTCGCCCCGGCAATACTTAACGCTCCTGCCGGCTCTAGGATGGACCTGGTGTCTTCGAAAACATCCTTTATTGCGGCGCAAATGGCATCGGTATCCACCAAAATAACATCATCAACCAATTCCTGGCAAAGACGGAAGGTCTCGACACCAACCTGCCGGACGGCCACACCGTCAGCAAATAAACCAACTTGTTGAAGCTGTATACGGTGGCCCTTTTGTAACGATTGTTGCATGGCACAGGCATCGATCGGCTCTACACCAATGATCTTAGTCTCGGGTCGGATACGTTTGACATAGGCAGCAATGCCGGATATTAAGCCGCCGCCCCCGATGGGTACAAAAATAGCGTGTAACGGACGGTTGTACTGACGCAGAATTTCCATGCCAACCGTTCCTTGACCGGCAATGACATCCGGGTCGTCATACGGATGAACAAAAGTGAGTCCTTCCTGCTCCGCAAGTTGGTAAGCGTATGTTTGTGAATCGGTATAGGAATCTCCGTGTAAAATCACCGTCGCACCACGTGATTGCACCGCATTAATTTTGATTTGCGGGGTAGTTGTTGGCATCACGATGGTTGCTTCGCAAGCCAGTTTTTGAGCTGCCAGTGCAACGCCTTGAGCGTGATTCCCGGCTGATGAAGCGATCACCCCTAAGGCACGCTCTGGCGCACTTAAATTAGCCATTTTGTTATAGGAACCACGGAGTTTAAAGGAAAAAACAGCTTGCATATCTTCGCGTTTGAGCAGGAGTGAATTGCCAAGTCGCTGTGATAAACTAGGCGCTGTCTCTAGCGGGCTTTCGATAGCGACATCATAAACTTGAGCCGTCAGGATTTTTTCCAAATAGTCAACCGGCATAATGACTCCAGAATAAAGGGGCTGCTATTGACCCCAACCTCCCCATACGATACTGTAAATTCAAACCTGTGCCTGTGTGATTTTACAGGACGATGACATTTCCGCAAAGGAGACGATGCATGATACAGAAACCCGCCATCAGTTTGGCCGCCGTTGCAGGGCGACGCAAGGCAACCATAGAGCTTGCGCAACGGGTCGAACGAGAAGGCTTTTCCGGTATCTATTGTCCAAGCTTTGGCGATGGTATGGGATTATGTGAAGCTCTGGCTTTTGCAACCAACGAGATTCACTTTGGTACAAGCATTGCCAATATTTATACGCGGCATCCATACGATTATGCACAGACAGCAGCTTTAATTCATGAGTTGTCAAATGGCCGCTTCCGTTTCGGTGTAGGGGTCAGCCATGCACCGACGTATGAGCGGCTGAGTTTACAGACTGGAAAACCGCTCAGCGATATTCGACGTTTTGTCGATGACTTGAACGTAGGCGCTCAGCAAGCTGGCCCGTTACCGCCAATCGTTCTTGCCACTTTGCGTAAGCGGATGTTGCAATTGTCGGCCGAAATTGCCCAAGGTGCGGTGTGGGCAAATGCCTCGCGGTCTCATATGACACAATCTCTGAGTGTTTTACCGACCGAGAAATTACGCCAGGATTCATTTTATATCGGCAATATGGTACCGATCTGTATTTCAGACGATAAAGCCGCGGCCGCGGCTGTTTTACGACGTGTTTTGACCGGTTATGTACGGTTGCCGAACTATCAAAATTATTGGATAGAGGCCGGTTATGAGGAAGAGATGATGGCCATCCGACAGGCGATCGCCAATAACCAACACGATAAACTGCCGGATTTAATGCCAGAACGCTGGTTAAAGGACGTTACCTTATATGGCAGCGTTGCCGAGGTACGAGAAGGCATCGAAGCCTGGTATGCCACTGGCGTAAAAACGCTCATTGTGGTGCCATCCTCTGCTAAAGGTAATCAGCTAGTCGCATTTGAGGAACTCTTCGCTGCTTTTAATTAACCTCACCATGTTAAATGTCTCCTTTGCTTGGACCACCCTTAAAGTCACTAAACGCGTTTTTCTTTACCAGCCGACCGTACGGTAAGCTAAAAATAAAGCGGGCGGAAAGCGGTCAAAATCAAGGTTTTCGCTTGCAGGCTCTGTAGAACGACAGGTAGGATAATATAATATCATTTAACCTGCGGACAGCCCTTTGATCCATAGTGTGATGTCTCGCCAGGTTTTTCACCTAAGAGCTTTCATATGCCCGATATCTTCGTTGGTCGACAGCCCATCTATGACCGCCAACTGCAAGTTTTTGCTTATGAGTTACTGTTCAGAAGTGGGGACGAAAATCAAGCCGGTTTCCTTGACGGTGACCAAGCCACCTCACAAGTGATTCTCAATACCTTTATGGAAATAGGGCTTGACCCTATCGTGGGGTCTAAACTGGCTTTCATTAACATGACGCGGGATTTTTTCTTGCTTGATTATACACAAATTTTCCCGCCTGATCGTGTCGTCATGGAAATATTGGAACATATCGAAGTCGATGCGGAATTTATTGAGGCTGTGCGTCTTTTTTCTTCGCGCGGCTATACTATAGCTTTGGATGATTTCGTTTACCGTGAAAGCCTCCATGAACTCTTGGAACTTGCTAATATCATAAAGGTTGACGTTTTAGCGCTCGATCGTGATGAACTTCAACAGCATATCCCGATTTTACGCCAATATGGTGCTAAGCTGTTAGCTGAGAAGGTAGAAACTCAGGATGACTTCAAGTTCTACAAAACACTTGGGTTTGATTACTTTCAGGGCTATTTTCTTTGCAAACCGGAAATCATTAAAGGTCAACGGGCGCCGGCCAATCGGCCGCTTGTGTTGCAGCTTCTGGCCAAGTTACAAAATCCTGAGGTCGATTTTAGTGAATTGGAAGAAATCGTTCGCAGAGATGTCGGCTTAAGCTACAAATTACTTCGGGTTATTAATTCAGGGAATTATTCCCTGCCGAAAAAAGTTAACTCCCTGCGTGAAGCGTTGTTATTACTTGGGCCGTCATTTATCACCAGTTGGCTACATATCATTATTTTGGCTGGTATTGATGATAAGCCACACGATTTGGTGCTAACGGCAATGATCCGAGCCAAAATGTGTGAATTGCTTGGTAAAGATCTTAGCCAACATAGCGCTGAAACATTTTTTACGATTGGTCTTTTTTCTGCTCTTGAGGCCTTGTTGGATAGCCCCATCGAAGCCATAATGGAGTCTCTTCCTTTGTCCGATGAGATCACCTCAGCCCTAGTCTCACATGAGGGTTTGCTGGGTGAAACCTTGCACTGTGTACTTGCATATGAACGCGGCAATTGGGATGAGGTCCACTGTCAAAGTCTTGATCACGGACGGATAACGGATGCTTATTTGGCAGCCATTGCTTGGGCCAGTCAAAGCGACAATCAGCTGGTAAAATGATGTTCGACAAGACGTCTTTCCACTTCTCGGAAAACGAAAACGGGGTCAGGTCTTTCTATTTACCTTACCATAACGTAACATTACTGTCTGGGAGTACGCTGTGGACTTTTCCTTCGCGGGCGAGGAAAGCATTGATTATCTATATGGTATTATTGGAGAGGAGGGAATCGCTGGTCTGACCGCCGCATTCTATCGCCAGGTACCGCAAAACACGACGCTGGCGCCAATGTACCCCAGTCACAGCATAGAAGAATCTGAGATACGGCTACGTGATTTTCTAGTCTTTCGTTTTGGTGGCCCGCGACGTTATATTGAACAGCGTGGCCATCCTAGCTTACGCATGCGTCACGCCCCATTTCCAATCAACCAAGCGGTTCGTAACGAGTGGGTTACGCTGATGCATCAGGCAGTGGACGAGATGAGTTTCTCCGCCAAAGTTTCAAGCTTACTGCTGGATTTTTTTCATCAAGTAGCGACCTTCTTAATCAATCAAAACGATGTTGCTGATAGGTGAAGGTGGCCTTCCCCCCAGCTTACCTTGGAAACCAGCCTTTACCGGTTAAATAGCCCCGCAGATAGGCGATTTGTCCGCTGTGGTGAAAGTGGTCAACCATCAAGATTCCAAGAGAGTCACCGACTTTGCGGGTTCCGCCAGGTATTTGCAGGTCGCGGTCAAGATCTTCAGGGGTGATTTCTTTCAACACCGCGAGGGTCTTTTCTCGCACCGCGTCAGCATAGGCCAGCAAATCCTCTTTGCTGGCTTTGAATGCTGCCACTTGCTGTATGGAATGCCCTATGCCACGGTCATCGGTATCGGCTTGCATAGCAAATTTTGCAGCCCAGTTGCCTGTGGCCCAGGTTTGTGGTCTGTCACTGATACTTGACATAATGCCGTCTTCAACCCGAGTCTGGTGCCAAAGCGTCCAGCCGATTGGATTGCATTGTGCATTCGGCTGTTTGGTTAAATCATCATCCGATAGATCTTTGAGCGCCCCCTTGACAAAATTTTCCGTATTGAGCGTCAGGGCATTAGCAATAATCGTTTGAAGGTCCATGTGCCTCTCCTTTCTATTGTTAACCGTTGCAGCTCAGGATTCCGTATTGTAGCACGGAAATAGGTGCGCTACAGCGTCAAACGAGACTTCTAGATCCCACTTTGCAAGGCGACCCTAGCCTATTCGGCCAAGCGTCACAATCGTTTTGAGCTAACAAGCTTGTTGGACACTAAATTAATTTAACCGCGCCTTGTTATCAGTCTTTAGCTGCCTGATGAGAAAGGGATTGTATCGTGAATTGCTTGGCGATACAATAGAGTTCGGCAGTCGAGATTCATAGGCCGTCAAAACCGGTCTAGGTCACGGTGATGCACTCGTGCTATTCAGCCCAAGGAGGTCGACATGGGAGAGATTCTTGGTCTTGGTGTTACCCATTATCCGCCCTTGATAGCCCCGGACGAAGATCGGTTGTTTCCGCTGCGCAGAACGCTAGCTCGGGATGACAGAGTTCCATCAGAGATGAAGGACCCTCGCAATTGGCCACAACCAATGCGGGAAGAGTATGGTGAAGATGAGGGGTTTACATCCGCCATCCGGCATCGTCAACGGTTGGTTGATAGTTTCCGCAAAGTACGGGCTGAGCTTGATGCCTTTAATCCTGATTTTGTGTTGATTTGGGGCGATGACCAATACGAAAATTTCCGCGAGGACATTATCCCGCCATTTTGCCTCTTGGCCTATGCAGAGGCAGAATGTCAGCCGTTTCTTTTGCCGGATGGAAGCCCTCGGCGTAATATATGGAATGAAGCGCCGGAGACCGTCTTTACGTATCAGGGTTTCCCCTCAGCAAGCCGCTATCTGGTCTCTCAACTCATTGATAACGGTATTGATATGGCCTATGCATACAAACCGCTGCATCATCCAGGGTTGGCGCATGCATTTGTCAATACCCTATTATATTTGGATTATGATCGTCAAGGATTCAATTATCCCGTGCTTCCAATTACCGTAAACTGTTATGGAAGCCGGGTGATTCGCAATCGCGGCGGTGCATTACCAAACAAGGTCAATGGTCGGGAGCTCGATGCCGACCCCCCAGGTCCCACCCCTAAGCGATGTATGGAAGTCGGCGCGGTCACTGCAAAAATCCTGCAAGACAGTCCCTGGCGCGTTGCATTGGTTGCCTCTTCGAGCTGGTCACATGCGTTTTTGACTAAAAAGCACCACTGGCTGTGGCCTGATATTGAATCGGACCGTAAGCGCTTTGAAGAACTCAAGGCGGGAGATTACGCGTCTTGGCGCCAGGTTAGTACGTCGGAAATTGAAGATGCCGGGCAACAAGAACTTCTGAATTGGATGTGTCTGGCAGGCGCCATGGAAGCATTAGAGCGCCAGGTTGAAATCGTTGATTACATTGAAACGTACGTGTTCAACTCTAGCAAGTGCATGGCGATCTTCAGGCCCTAAGCCAATAAGGGGTTAAGGGATCACTACCGGTTTGATTTCCTGCATGGCCTGCATGGCCTGCATGGCATCGTTGATTTGCTCCAAGCCATAGCGATTGGAAAGCATATCTTCAAACGTGAAGCGCTCGCGATTATTCGCAATGAAGCGCAGGGCTTTGTAATAATGCTCTGTGTCACCGGACATGACGCCCAAGATACTGAGTTGCTTTTCCACAATTAATCGGGGGGCAATGTTGGGGGTTTGGTTACCCACTTGTCCGATGACGAGATAGCGGCCGCCACGCCTAGCGAGATCGATACCTTCCGGGAAAGCTGTCGCTCCTCCTGACACCTCAATAACAACGTCGGCGCCGCGCCGGTCGGTCAAGCTACGAATCGTTTGTCGACGTTCGCGAGCATCTGGAAGGTTATCAATGTTAATCGTATGTGATGCTCCCCAGTTACGGGCCAGCGCTAAGCGGTTTTCCGGCGCGCCGATAACAATGACTTGATGGGCTCCCGCCTGTACCGCCAAAGCTGTGGCATATAATCCTAGAGGACCGGCCCCCTGAATCACTACCGTTTCACGATCTTCAATGCGTCCCAGCCGATCAAATCCGTGCACCACCGTGCGTAAGGCACAGCTGGCCGCAGAGGCTAGCTCGTTTGACACCTCGTCCGGAATTTTGACCCGGCCTGAGGTGGGAAAGACATAACAATATTCAGAGAACCCACCTAGCAAGTAGGGTGGGGCTTCACAATTGGTGAACATATACATTTGACGGTTGGGACACAGGGTGGGCTGATGGGTGACATTACACATATAGCAATTACCGCAAGAGCCATGCGTCCACACAATGCGATCCCCTTCCGTCAGGGGCTGGCCAACCGAGTCTTGTGTTACACCAGGTCCTAGACGAGCAACGCGGCCCATCATTTCGTGGCCTAGGATGACAGGCAGGGGGATGCGGGAAGCAATGCCAAGTTCGCCTTGCCATAAATGGACATCAGAACCACAGATAGATGCAGCCTCAGTCCGTACCAAAATGGCACCGGGTTCAAGCACCTGCGGAAGTGGCACGTCGCGAATTTCCAGCGCTTGTCGATAGGCAACTACACAGGCGGCACGGCTTGTCTTGGGTAGATCAGTCATCAGCGTTCTCCCGCTTAGGAACTGTGTTCATAATCGGTCATTAAGCTTTGACAAAGCGTTTCAGCCTCCGAATCCGATGCGCATAGCTTCCTGTTTAACCTGTCGAGCCATTTTTTCGTATTCACGTTCCATCTCGGGGGTTACTGAGGGGATTGCTTCCTTCACTGCAAGGTAGAAATGTTCCATTGTAACATGATATGCTTCGGGGTTTTCACGTAAGGCATAGAGACCTGCCTTGGTGATGACGCCGGCAATATCCGCTCCTGTGAAGCGCTCAGTAATTGCGGCTAATTTTTCAAGGTCGACATCGGGGGCTAACGACATGTCCTTCGTGTGAGAACGGAGAATGTCAATGCGTGCTTTATCATCCGGAATCGGTACATAGACAATTTCATCCAACCGCCCCGGACGAAGAAGGGCAGGATCGATCCTGTCCGGGCGATTCGTTGCACCCATCACCACAATACCACGAAGCTCTTCCATGCCATCCATCTCCGCCAGCAGTTGATTGACCACACGCTCCGTGACATGTGGGTCGCCTAAAGAGCTGCCACGCACGGGGGCTAATGAATCCAGCTCGTCAAAAAAAAGGATCGCAGGTGCAACCTGCCTGGCGCGTTGGAAAAACTCCGCAATTTTTTGTTCTGACTCACCGTACCATTTGGATAGCAAGGTACTGCCTTTAGCGGTAAGGAAGCTGGCACCAGTTTCCGTCGCGACAGCTTTCGCAATCATCGTTTTACCGGTGCCAGGGGGGCCATAAAGCAGAATACCTTTTGGTGGGCGGATGCCAAGGCGAGTAAAGGCCTCTGGCTGGTTAAGAGGCAATTCTACCATTTCATGAAGCAATTGCTTCACCTCAGAGAGCCCGCCTACTTGGTTCCAGCGAACGTTGGGGATTTCAACCACTATCTCACGTAGTGCAGAAGGCTGCACCTCCTTTAAGCCTTGCTCAAAATCACTACGGTCTACCATAAGTTTTTCAAGTACAGCCTGGGGAATCGTCTGATCTTCAAGGTTGAGGGTGGGCATGATTTTCCGGAGTCTGACCAGGGCGGCCTCCTTGGCCAACGCAGCGATATCGGAACCCGTAAACCCATGCGTGACCTGAGCAATGTTTTCCAGCTCGACATCGGCACCGAGGGGCATACCACGGGTGTGAATTTGCAGGATTTCCATGCGTCCCTCTTGATCTGGGATGCGCACTTCAATTTCACGGTCAAACCTTCCGGTGCGGCGCAAGGCTGGATCAATTGCATCAAGGCGATTTGTGGCGCCAATTACAATGATTTTGCGCCGTACTTTGAGGCCATCCATGAGGGTTAGTAATTGCGCAACAATGCGCCGTTCAACTTCACCGGTCACCTCGGCCCGCTTAGGCGCGACGGAATCGAGTTCATCAATAAATATAATTGCTGGGGCATTTTTCTCCGCATCCTCAAAGACCTGACGCAACCGCTCTTCCGACTCCCCATAGGCCTTACCCATAATTTCAGGCCCATTAATGGAGGTAAAATAAGCTTCAGATTCATGTGCCACGACCCTCGCCAAAAGGGTCTTGCCAGTGCCGGGTGGTCCGTACAACAGTACACCCTTAGGGGGATCGATACCTAAGCGGTCAAAAAGTTCGGGGTGTTTGAGCGGTAGCTCAATCATCTCGCGAACTTTATCAACCACAGGTTTAATACCACCAAGATCATCATAGGTCATGCCAATGGGCCCGGACTCTCCGGCTCCTTGATAGCCTGGGGCGAGCTCGATTTGGGTGGATTCCGAGACGCGGACGATGCCTTTTGGTACTGATGACGTAACCACAAGGCGTACTTCCATAAGACCGAAGGCCGGGGTCTGAAACAGTTGACGCAACAGGTCATTCATGCGCGGATCAGTGGTTGGTGGCTGACGACGGCGGTCAAAGACGCTGGTTGATATAAGATCACCCTGAACGACCGGGCGGTAGAGAAGGGTCGGACGAAGCGCTTCCCCCGAACCCGCGACACGCAATCCCTCTTCGGCAGGGGCAACACTGATGCGTCGCGCTTCTTGCCATCTGGCTTTGGCGATTTCAACCTCCTCGCCAATGCCAACTTTAGCATTGCTTCGCACCAGGCCGTCCATACGAACGATATCAAGTCCTTCATCTTCCGCATAGGCTGGAAACGCCATCGCAGCAGTGTTGCGTTTGCCGATGATTTCGACCACATCGCCGCGCTCCAATTGCAAGTCCTGAAGTTGGGGCGGACCTAATCGTACAATGCCTTTGCCAACATCTTGCTGTGGGAGGCCGGCAACTTTAACACGTAGGGCTGTTTTGGCTTCCATGCTTTACTCGCTAGGTTTGAGATAGTCAAAATGACACTCAGGTCAAGATAGACAAAAAATCCTATATGGTAAGAATGTATGCGTTAAACGTTATTGAGTCAAAATGATATCATGTTGAAACGAATTTAAAAATCCCATAGTTTACCTGGCGTGCCATGCCCTGCGTGCCGACGCGCCAATGGGTGGTATCAGTGCCGATTCCGTTGCGCTACTGGACGGCGCCTTCGCGCCACCTGACGGCACAGGTG
>JAPULM010000662.1 GCA_027294925.1 bacterium | reverse complement strand
CCGGCGTGGTCATACACCTCGGTCAGGGCGTAAAGCTCAGACGGCCGTAAAAACTCGAATTCCGCTGCTCCCATAACGGCCAGAGCCTGGTGTAGTGGCGTCAAGTCCTCTGGGGGTTGCCCCTGCTTGGCCAGGGCCCAGGCTCGTAGAACCGATCCCAACGCCTGGAGGATTGCAAACCCGTGTTCATTCGTCAGGGTTAGCGCGGCCTCGGTCCGTTCGTAGCTAGCCTGCCACTCTTGGCACAACCCATGGGCAATAGCCGACCAGATCAGGGCGAACGCCCGGGTATAGGGGTGTGACGCCTCCTGGGCGAGGATCAACGCCTCGTCGCTCCGCTGCAGGGTTTGCTCCGGATAACCCAGCAACCATAGGGCCCAGGTGGAATAGGCCACGCACGCGATTCCAGGGTCAACGCCATAGAGGAAGCCCAGACCATGGTGCGCCTGGAGGTTGTAGTGGGCCATGCCCTGCTCCAAGTGGGCGCGGCCAGGCCCAATCTCCCCACGCAGGAGTAAGACCGATCCCAACGACTGCTGGGCCACCACAAGGAGGGTTGGGTCCTGCTGACGCTGGGCCAAGGTCAGGAGCTGTTCCCCCAGCTCCTGGGCCCGCTGGAATTCCCCGCGGGTGTAATAGAGATAAAACAGGCCACGCTGCACACGGAACAGCTGCGTCGGATCGCCGAGCTTTCGACACAACTCGTGGGCGCGGAGATAGGCGTGTTCGACCTCAGGTGCACTCCAACCCCGGGTGGTCGACAACACCGGACCGAGTGCGGTCTGTAAGGCCAACTCGCGCTGGGTGCGCTCGGGACTCTCCGGCAGGGCCGTGAGCACCGCTAACCCCTTAGTGAGATGCGCGATGGCTTCCTGAGTCGCCGAGCGCTGGATGGCCTGCTGGCCGGCCTGCTGCCAAGAGATCACAGCCTGTGCATGGAGCCCGGCCTCGGTGTAGTGATGCGCCAGCAACTCAGGTTGCGCCTCGGCTGCCTCGGGGAACCGTTCTTCCATTACTTGTGCAATGCGCTCATGATACTGCTGCCGTGCACTTTTCAACAGCGACTGATAAGCCGTATCCTGGACCAGGGCATGCTTGAACGTATAGGTTGCTTGGGGCAGTAGCCCTCGTTGGTACACCAGTTCCACGCCGACTAACCGTTCCAACGCACCTTGCAATGTCGCCTTATCCAGTGACGAAACGGCCTGCAGTAGGGCGTAAGAGAAATGCCGTCCAATGGTCGCTCCCAGCTGCGCGATGCCTTTGGCCATCTCCAGGCGGTCCAGACGGGCCATCAAGGAGTCCTGAAGCGTGGTCGGAATGGCCAGTGACGCGAGAGGGCGGGTCAGCGCGTAATGGCCGGCGGTGTCTTCGAGCACGCCGGATTCGAGGATCGCTTTGGTCATCTCTTCGACGTACAGCGGCACCCCATCGGTTTTCTCCACCAGGTGCTGCATGACCTCTGCTGGTACGGTCTTACCACCCGTAACGCGCTCCACCATGGTCTCGATTTGGTCACGGGTGAAACGGCTAAGAGCAATCGGCGTGAGATGCGAGCGTAATCCCCACGGTGGCTCAAACTCAGGACGACAGGTCAGAAGGATCAGCAGTGCAGCCGTTGGGGCTTGCTCGATGAGTATCCCCAACAACTCCAGCGTTGACGGATCGGTCCAGTGCAGATCTTCCAGGATAAACAGCACGGGCTGCTGTTCGGCCAGCTCAAACACCATGGCGACAATCGCCTCCAGGGTCTTCTGGCGCTGGCGTTGGGGTCCGAGCTGAAGGGCAGGATAGCGTGCTTCGGGCAATGGCAGCGAGAGCAGAGCTGCAAAGAGCGGTACCGTTTCCTCTAGAGGAAGCGAATACGGGCGGAGGGTGTGTTCTAGCTTGGCCAGCTTGGCCTCCGAGGTACCGTCTGATTTCCACTGGAGGATCCTCTGCAACAGATCAATCAGGGGATACAGCGCGGTATTCTGGTAATACGGCGAGCTGTGACACTCCAACTGGGTATGCGGCTCACTCGCCACATGGCCTTTCAGGAGCTGCACCAGCCGTGACTTCCCAATTCCCGCCTCGCCACTCAGCAACACCACCTGACCTTGTCCATCTTGAACCTGCTGCCAGCGCTCCAGAAGCAGGCTGACCTCAGATTCCCGGCCTACTAGAGACGTTAGGCCACGTGTCATTGCTGCATCAAGGCGTTCCTGCACACCTGTTGTCTCACGCACCTGATACGTCTGCATAGGGGTGGCTACACCCTTGAGGGTATGTGTGCCAAGGTCATCACAACTGAAATACCCTTCTATCAACCGATACGTCGTCTCACTAACCACCACTGTGTTAGGCTGGGCCATGCCTTCAAGACGTGACGCAATGTTGGTCGTTTCTCCCAGGGCTAACCGCTCATGCCTGCCACCACCACCCATCTCCCCAATCACCACAGGACCCGTGTGGATGCCAATACGCACGGCGAGGCGGATGCCTTTATCCTTCTCCAAGCGTGTGTTGAGGTCTCCCATGGCCTCGATGATGCCCAATCCTGCATGGACGGATCGCTGGGCATCGTCCTCATGCGCCAGGGGCCAGCCAAAGTACACCAGCAATCCATCGCCGAGGTACTGGGCAATATGGCCCTCATAGCGTTCAATCACGTCGGCGCTGGTGGACTGGTAGGCACGAATCACATCAAGTAGGTCCTCCAGGTCCAGTTGTCCGGACAGTTTGGTGGAGTCGGCAAGGTCGCAAAACATCACGGTCAGCTGGCGGCGTTCGGCGTCTGGGGTATACGGTTCGGGTGGGGAAGATTGGGCTTCCTGGGTTGCTGATTCAGGGGGTGGTGAAGCCGGTTCGGGCGTTGCGGCCTCACCAGCCCAGACCAACATTTTTCCATCGCGGTCGCTGGCCAGTTCCTGGACCTCGATCAGCTCGACCTTCAGGTCTTCGATGTACGCATCGTCCAGATCAAATTGACGCTTGAGGGCTTGGTAGGACACGCGACCTCGTTGCCGCAGAAGCGCTATGATCTGATCGAGTACGTCATAAAAGTCCATTCTCGACCTCCTCGCCTTCGCCTGGAGTGTAGGGGCGGTATGTGCAAAAAGGCGCAGGCAAACCCCCTCAGGGATTGTCCGACTGCACCTTATAACCAATGATTATAGGCTAAAAAGTACCAATAACTCAAGGGCGCGAAGTTGAAAAAATCGTATAACCTGGGGTTTTTTGGTCGAGTAGGCCAGGGGAGTTTCACCCCTGGCCTCTCACAGAAGTTGGGTAGGTGCAGCGGCGCACCTTCTCAGCTTGCGCCGAGCGTGTCTCCGCAACACCCCCCACCGCACCGTGCGTAATGGTTTCCCATTACACGGCGCTCCACAACTCTCCGCGATGAATCGCCCTGTGGCACGATTACCGCTTGGGCAAGTCTTCTTTGGATTTGTGAGATGTTTTCCTTGTTCAAGGACATTAGACCTCAACATCGCTCGTTAACTTGCCATGAGTCGCTGCCGCCCTTCCCTCAACCCGCTTTCACGGGCTTCAACGGTACTACGACGGCTCCGCCAGGAATCGATCTTCTGCTCCACCCGCAGCTAGGCTGGTCCGCGCGGTCCGTCCGCACAGACAGATCAATCCCCTTCCCACGTTCACGAGGTAGCTGTCTTCATCCAGACGTAGGCACCGACTAGAGCAGTTCGCGACCGCGACGCGGCCCCGTCCATCCCAGCGTGTCCTGTTGCCATAGAGACAGAGGCTATAGGGCAAAGCCATAATGCCTGCCCGTTTCCCCCACCGTCCAGTTAAGCGGGGGTACAGATGGACTCCCCTCCGGTATCAGCCTCTTTCCGAAGGTCTGTCGTACCCGTGGTAGCCGGTTCGTGTACCTTGCCTTATCTGGATTCAACCTTGGCCTGCCACCCCTCGGTGAGGCTTGGAGGCTCAGGCCTTGTTCCCAGGGCTTCAGACACTCGGTTGCTCGCTCCTTGTGCCTGCCTGGTCAGGTTCGCCCTCCTATGGCAGAGGGCGGGCCAATGCCATTGCTACTTCGCGCCTCGTGGCGCACCCGGGCGATGAGACCCTTGCGTACATCATCGGGAAGACGAAGCTGTTGGCCTGGCACAAAGTACTCAAAGGATA
>JAPULM010000661.1 GCA_027294925.1 bacterium | reverse complement strand
TTACCGCCGTACTGGCAGATTATCGTGGCTATGACACCTTGGGCGAAACAGCGGTGATTTTCACCGCAGGCCTAGCGTGTGTTTTTATTCTAGGGGCTGAGCTCCTACCGCGGCGAAAGGACAACACCGAATGAAGACCCCATTTGGCAGTGAAATTCTAGATGCTGCTTGCCGCCTCCTTACCCCATTTATCTTGCTGTTTGCTATTTATGTCATTGTGCACGGCCATGACAGCCCTGGGGGAGGCTTCCAAGGCGGCGCCATCCTGGCCGCCGCCATGATTCTCGTTCGTCTGGTGCGAGGCCGAGCTGCACCTTGGGGACTCCGCCGCCTTGGTGCTTTACGCCTCGCCTGCCTCGGGGTTGCCCTCTATGCCGGCATCGGTTTCTTAAGCCTTTTCTTTGGTGGCAATTACCTCGACTATAGCGCCATCCCGCTTCCCTTCAAGTCAGGCACAGTGCGCGCCATGGGTTCGTTTGGTATTGAAGTTGGTGTCGCCATGGCTGTTACGGGTGTCCTCACCCTCATTTTTGACACCTTGACCGCCTGGGAAGATGACGAGGAAGAAACGCATGCTTGAGGTGTTTTTGGGGCAGATGAATTATGGCTTAGCGGCCCTCTTGTTACTGATTGGCCTACACGGCATGTTGATGCGCCCCAATCTGCTTCGCAAACTCATGGCAATGAACATCTTGCAGGTGGCGGTCATCATGTTTTTCATTACCCTTGCCCACAAAACCGGTGCCACTGCGCCAATTGAAGTCAAAGGTCTGCACGCGGTCTCCGACTATATCAACCCCCTACCACACGCTCTTATGCTCACGGCTATTGTCGTCGGGGTCAGCACCACAGGGGTGGCATTAGCGCTCCTTATCCGAATTTATCGACATTTTGGGACGTTAGAAGAGCCTGAACTGTTGGAAAGGATGCGTGGATGACCAATCATTTGCCGGTGCTCATCGTTGTCATTCCGCTTAGCGTTGCTGTTATTCTCCCGCTTCTTGCCCTTGCCTCGCATTTTATCGCACGGGTCGCCGTGTTCACAACGCTTATTGTGGTTTGCCTATGTTCCGCAGCAGCACTTATGCATGCCCTGCAGCATGGCCCTTGGCATTACCAATTGGGTGGATGGGCACCCCCCTGGGGGGTCGAATATGTAATTGACCCGTTATCCGGTGCTATCGCAACCCTTATTGCCTGCATGGCACTCCTCGTAGCCGTGTACGCCGGACCGCATATGAGCGGCATGTCAGCCGGCCGAAGCGGTACATTTTATAGCCTTTTCCTGTTATTAGTTACCGGGCTATTGGGCATTGTCGTCACCGGTGATATGTTCAACTTGTATGTGTTTTTAGAAATATCATCTCTTGCTGCTTATGGCCTATTGGCTTCCGGTGGCATCCGAGCCACCGTGGCAACCTTCCGTTATCTTATCGTAGGTACAATTGCAGCCACTTTTTACTTGCTTGGTGTTGGCTATCTCTATGCCTTGACCGGCACCTTGAACATGGCTGATCTCGCCACTCGCATACCCAGCATTATGGATTCGAGTGTTTTTATCGTGGCGGTTTCATTTATCGTTGTTGGTTTAGCTATCAAAGCCGCCCTCTTTCCCTTACATGGCTGGTTACCTGACGCCTACACCTATGCCCCGGCCCCGGTGGTTGGTTTCATCGCTGCGGTGATGACTAAGGTCAGCGCGTATGTTTTGTTCCGTGTGCTGTATTTCGTGCTACGCCCCGAAGGCGCTGCCGGTCAAGCGCTGATGCTATTGGGTTGGGCTTCTGCTATTGCGGTGCTAGCCGGCTCACTTCTCGCCATCGCGCAACAAGACGTCCGCCGTATGTTGGCCTATTCCAGTATTGGTCAAATGGGTTACATCACCCTCGGTTTGGCAATTGGCAATACCGCCGCCATTACCGGCGCTCTACTGCACATCCTAAACCACGCCATCATGAAAGGCTGTCTGTTTATGATCGTTGGGGGCATCCAGTGGCGAACCGGTACCTGCCGCATAGATGATTTTATTGGACTGAGCCGACGTATGCCCCTCACCATGCTAGCCTTTGTGGTTGCAGCGCTTTCGATGATCGGCTTACCCCCAACTGCCGGTTTTTTCAGCAAATGGTATTTGATTAGTGGGGCTTTGCAAGCAGGCGCTTGGTACTTTGTCATCCCCTTGGTCGGCAGTAGTTTGTTAAGCGCCGTGTATTTTTTCCGCATCATCGAAACATCTTTCCTCAAACAGCCTGACACCTCTGCCAACCCGGTTGAAAGCAGGTTGCAGGCCAGCAGACACGAGCTTCCTTTACCTATGCTGACCCCAATTATCATCCTTGCAAGCGCGGTTCTTATTGTTGGATTCTTGAATCATACCATTGTCTCACATGTCATTCAGTTTGCTTTGCCCAAACAGGTGTTATAGATGGAAACAATGACGTTGCGCCCGCTGTGGGCCATCCTGGTCTCTCTACTGGCATCTGTACTCATTTTACTGACCGGACAGCGACGTTCTAACCTGAGGGAATTCTGGACCTTTAGCGCTGCATTGCTCAAGTTTTCCCTTGTGCTCTCCTTATTGCCGCTGGTGTCCCAAAAGGGCGCCATTGAATCGTTCCGCTTTGTTCTTGTCTCAGGACTGGACTTCCATTTGCGGGTTGACTTGTTTGGCCTCATCTTTGCGTTGTTAGCCTCGAGCTTATGGATAGTAACCTCACTCTATTCCGTGGGCTATATGCGGGGTGGCAACTATACCCATCAAACCGGCTATTTCGCCTGTTTCGCGGTGTGTGTATCAGCCGCCATCGGTATCGCATTCTCCGGCAACCTGCTCACCTTCTTTATCTTTTATGAAATCCTCACCTTGGCCACCTACCCGCTGGTCATTCACGATCGAACAGCTGAGGCAATTACATCAGGTAGAAAATATCTTGCCTTTACACTTGTTGCCGGTCAGCTGCTATTGCTAGCCATCATCTGGACTCACGCCTTAGCCCCTGGCGCTGCTTTTCAACCCGGCGGTTTCCTACCCGCAAAAACGCCTTCGGGTATCTTAATGCTACTATTTGCCCTGTTTCTATTTGGCGTCGGCGTTAAAGCAGCCATCATGCCCTTACATAGCTGGCTGCCCGCGGCGATGGTCGCACCGGCCCCGGTCAGCGCCCTGTTGCACGCGGTGGCCGTCGTCAAAGCCGGAACTTTTGGTGTGGTACGCATCATCCATTATGTTTTTGGCATTGACTTGTTACGCCAAATGCGGCTTGATGTCGTACTCGCCAGTGCGGCTGCTGCAACCATCTTATTGGCCTCGATCCGCGCCTTAGGTGAAACCAATCTCAAACGTCGCTTGGCCTATTCAACAGTCAGTCAGCTGTCCTACATTGTATTGGGCGCCGCACTCGCCTCCAGCACCGCCCTTGCCGGTGCAATGTTCCACTTTGTCGCGCACGGCTTTATGAAAATCACCCTATTCTTTTGCGCTGGCGCTATATACATCAAGACCCACAAACTTGAGATAGCGGATTTGGCGGGACTAGGCCGACAAATGCCGATTACCTTTACCGCCTTCACCATAGGCGCCTTGGGGTTGGCCGGCATGCCCTTGTGTGCTGGTTTTATCAGTAAATGGAACCTTGGACTAGGAGCATTGCAGGCCGGACATGCGGTCTTTCTCGCTGTTTTAGTCATTAGCGGACTGCTCAACTTTGCCTACTTCTTTCCCATTGTGTATAGCGCGTTCTTCGGCCGTCAGGGACAAGATATTCAGTATGATGAAGTCGCCCCAAGCATGTGGATCCCGCTTGCCGTAACCGCTGTTGTTTCCATCATTCTCGGCGTCTATCCAAATGCCGGGCCTGCTATCTATCAGCTCGCCTGGCGCGCCGCCCAGGGTGCGATGTCCAATGCAGCTCATACGCTGGCGGGAGGAAATCTGTGAAACGATGGCGCTTGGTCGGCGTCGTTCTTTTAGTCACCCTAATCGTCTTACTCGACCTTATTTACCGTCATCACGCGCATGCCGAATCCTGGTGGCATGTCACCCCGGCCTTCGATCTGGTTTATGGGTTTATTGGCTGTGTGGCTATTATTCTGATCTCAAAATGGATGGGGCAGGCCTGGCTACAACGCGGTGAGGATTTTTATGAGGACCATACGCCATGAGTCTTCTGCACCCCGCGTTGATGCTTTTTATCATAGCTGTTGTCGTTGCTTTGACGCACGGTAAGGCACGTCAAATCGTCTTGCTGGTGGGTACCGCTTTAACCGTTGCGGTTGTGTTTCGACTTCGCACCGATACCATGTGGCTCGTCTCCATGCCGCCCTACACGCTACACCTACTTCAGGTGGACCGACTAAGTCATCTCTTTGGTCTCATTTTTGCCCTCATCACCTGTATTGGCGTGCTGTTTGCCCTGCACCTCAAACACAGAGGGGAAGCTGTCGCAACCCTGGTCTACGCTGGTGCGGCGCTCGGCGTCGTGTTTGCCGGAGACTGGCTGACTTTTTTCATATTCTGGGAACTGATGGCGGTGGCATCGTTGTTTGTCGTCTGGTACGGTGGCACGTCACACGCCTGGGAAGCTGGTTTTCGTTATCTTCTGGTACACATCTTCGGCGGCTCATTACTATTATTCGGCATTCTCTCGTACCTGGCTGACGGTGGTGCGATGACCTTGCATGCCCTCACCAGCACAGACATAAAACCCGTCGCTTTCTGGTTGATTCTACTTGGCGTTGCCATTAACGCGGCAGTGCCCCCACTACACGCCTGGCTTACCGACGCATACCCGGAAGCCTCCGTTACCGGCAGTGTATTTCTGAGTGCATTCACCACCAAAACCGCTGTCTATGTACTCATTCGCTTATTCCCCGGTGCTGATGTGTTGCTTTGGGGCGGCATCGCCATGGCTCTATATGGCGTCGTTTATGCCGTGCTGGAAAACGATATTCGACGTCTCCTGGCTTATCACATTATCAGTCAGGTGGGCTACATGGTCGCCGGCGTTGGCATAGGCACGGCGATGGCCCTGAATGGCGCCGCCGCACATGCTTTTTGCCACATCTTATACAAATCCCTTTTATTCATGGGTACAGGTGCTGTCATTCAGGCTACCGGTAAACGCAAGCTGACCGAACTCGGGGGCGTTGGATACGCCATGCCGGCAGTCGTGCTTTTTTACATGATCGGGGCCTTTTCCATTTCCGGTGTTCCGCTATTCAATGGCTTCATCAGCAAATCAATGGTGATCTCCGCTGCCAGTGCAGCACATCTCCCAATCGCAGAGCTTCTCCTTGTTCTGGCCAGCGTCGGCACGTTTTTACACACCGGGTTGAAACTGCCCTATTTCACCTTCTTTGGCCCTAATCACAGCCTACAACCCAAACCTATCCCGGCTAATATGGTGCTCGCCATGGGGATTGGCGCATGCCTATGTATTGCTCTGGGGATTTTTCCAAGCCTGCTCTATGCCCGACTTCCCTTTAAGGTCAATTATCACCCCTATACTGCTGACCATGTGGTGTCTGCCTTACAGCTTCTGTTAGGCACAGGATTGGGATTCTGGCTCTTACTGGGTAAACTTGGTGGTGAAGCAACGGTCAGTATGGATACCGACTGGGTCTACCGCAAGCCGCTCAAATGGGTGTTCGACGTCCTAATTTCCACTGCTCGCCGTACCGGTGCGGGTCTCGAACAAAACCGTGTCGCCGTCCTCAATGCGGTCATCCCATATTTCCAAAATCCTTTCCTCGTTTTGCAACGCATCGGCTTAAGCCGTCGTCAGCCTGGTACAGGCTCATGCGCTGCGGAACGCACGGCCTATGATGAGAATGCCTATCGTCTGCCCATTGGTATGACGGTGTTCTGGATTGTCATCTTTTTTGCCTGCATGTCCCTTTACAATCTGTAGCTTGTCATGAACCTACGACATTCTCGCCAGGCGCATTAGCAAATAAGCACTACGAGGGTTACGGGTGGACATCGAGAAAACATACGTATAAGATTCTTGTCCGTTAAAGCGCTTGTGGCTGAGGTGATCGACGCGTGGTAGGATACCATTGACATGCTTGACTTGTGGAGCAACCAGCCAGCCGTCAACCAACTTTAAGGGAAGAGGAGGAACATGTATGGGTACATTTCGGCTCTACACAGGCACGGATGGGCAATCCCACTTCGAGACCATTGACCTGGAGCAAACCGCGTCCTGGACCGAAGGTCTGTCGACGACCAACATCACCTTTCGCAGCGCGCCAGCCGGGAGATTCCAAGATTGGCACCCGGCACCACGCCGCCAGTTCGTCATCATCCTGTCCGGACAGCTCGAAATCGGCCTGGGTGATGGCTCGAAACACGTCTTTGGCCCCGGCGACGCTCGTTTGGTCGAAGACACTACGGGTAAGGGTCACACCACGGCCGTGCATGGTGCTGAGCCGTGTGTCACCGCCACAGTGCCGCTGGCGGATCAGTAATGGTGCACCCTTCTTCCGCCTGTGCCAAGCGCAAGCCGTAGACCCGCGCTCTTATGCCGCCGCGGCGCTCACGGGCCCACCGACTCAGCGTCCGCATGGCCGGCTGCAACCTGGATTCCCGCTAGGCGTTCGAAAACCTTGATCAGGGCACTGGCGTTATCTCGACCGAGACCTGCGGCGGCGCCCATGAGAAAGAGTTGGTGGGCAGTGGCGGTCATCGGCAAGGGAAACTGGGCGTGCAACCCGGCCTCCAAGACAATGCTCAGATCTTTAACAAAGATGTCCAAGGCGCCGCCCGGAGGGTTCTTTCCGGCGATGATGTCCGGCACCCGGCTGGTGAAAGCACTTGAGGCCCCGTAGCTTGCTGCGGGGTATCAAAACCTCGAAAGGCAGTACCCGGAAAAGCGGAAACGAAGCAAGCTTCGGGGAATCGCACCCTCACTTGATTGAACGCGCAGCTTCACGTCGCTCAGTTTGACAGTGCCAAGTCCCTGAGCAGGGCAAGACTCACAATGCCAGAAGGAGTTTCCTATGAAGATCGTGCTGTATGACGATTACCAAGTCGGACTGCTGAAGGACGGGGACGTGGTCGACGTCAGCAGGGTGGTCCCCAAGGGCGAGACACCACAGCTGACCATCGAGGGACTTATCAACAACTTCCAGTCACTGAAGGGCGGCCTAGAGCGGCAACTGAATGAGGGGGAGACCATCCCCCTCTCCAGCGTACAGTTACGGGCACCGATGCCGCGGCCTGGGAAGATCGTCTGCATGGGCGGCAACTTCGGGGAGTTTGTGGGGCGCAAGGGCCGCATGTGGGGCTTTCTCAAATCACCCGAGGCCGTCCTAGACCCGGGAGGCACGGTGGTGTTATCGACCGAGGACGCCAATATCTTCCATCATGAGGCCGAGTTGGTTGCGGTGATCGGCCACACCGCCTCCAAGATCAGTGCGAACGGCGCCCTGCGAAACGTCTTCGGCTACATGTGCGGATGCGACGTGTCGGGCCGATTCCCCCCCCGAGGTGCGCCAGCAGTTCCACAAGTCCTTCGACACCTTTGCCCCGATTGGGCCATGCATCGTCACCTGGGACGAAGTTCCGGACCCACATCGGCTCCAGGTGACGATGTGGGTTGACGGCCAGCTTCGACAAAGACTATCCCATGAGCGACATCGCCCACTCTATTGAAGAGAGCCTGGCGTGGATGAGCGCGATGGTGACGCTGCAACCTGGTGATCTATTTTTCCTGGGGACCAACCACCAGGGTATCGGACCTCTACAGGACGGCGAACGTGCCATCATTGAAATCGACAACATCGGGCGGCTTGAGTTCAACGTCAGCGACCCGCTGAAGCGTCGGTGGCTGAAAGAAATCGATGCGGTCTCAGCCCAGGACGTGCGGGAGGGCGCCGGCGGGCCTGGTCGGCACGCCCGGCCGCTGGCGTAGACAGCGTGTTCACCAACAACGAGCTGCACTCAGCACCTTACAGTGACCGGTGCCCTGGGAGGCGGTGTGCTGTTTGTCAATTGGTTCATCCTGCCCTTCTACGTGTCCGGTGCGTTGACGATAGCATCCTAAACGACGCTGATTTTGCCAAGAGAATCCCCCCGAGGATTTCGAACCACCCTCAATCCGAGGATCTAGATGGACGAGTTGAGACCTGCGCAGAAATGGTGGATCGCGCTCGCCGTGGTTCCCGCCGGTTTGGTCCAGGCCGTCGATGCGACGAGCGTGAGCATTGCCATCCCCAATATGATGACAAGCCTGCGAGCTGATCTGGAT
>JAPULM010000660.1 GCA_027294925.1 bacterium | reverse complement strand
CGGATGGCTGCCGTCGCCTCCAAGCCATCCATGTCTGGCATCTGCACGTCCATCAACACGAGGTCACAGTGTTGCTGTTGCAAGACGTCCAACGCCTCCCTGCCAGTGCTGGCGAGCACCACGGTATGACCCCGCTTCTCCAAGAAACGCGCCCCCAACTTCTGGTTCACGACATTATCTTCCGCCAAAAGCACGTGGAAACGCCGGCGGTTTTCATGCGACGCCTGAGGTGTGGCCAGCAGCCTTGACCCATCCTTGCTCTGAGGCAGCTCTTCGTCGGCCGGCTTTTTCACCGTCATGTCAAGACCGGGGACTTGCACGGCAGGTTCGCCATCCCAAGGCCCGGCCTGATCGGTCTGAGTCCTCTGCCCTGTTTCAAGCTGTGCCACCGCCCTGGCCTCCCCGCAACAAGTCCGCATGTGGACGAAAGCCACACCGCTTAAGGGGACGAGATAGGCAAGAATCTTGAGGAAATGGGCTATATTGAAATGCGCATCGAACAAAGCAGTGGAGCCAAAGGACATGTGGAGTTGTGTCGCCACATCCGGAATAACGCTGATCATCAGGGCAGAGGAAAAGAGGCTCGGGGCCCTCCGATACAAGAGCAGATAAACGAGGGTTCCTGCTACAACGAACAAAACCAGCAGGGCGACATCATAGGGCCGCGTGAGCATAGCGTCAGGAAACACCATTTGGGGCGGGTGGACACTGATGACAAAGAAGTGCATGATCCCATAGGCGCAGAACCCAAAGATTAGACCCGCGAGTACAACAAAGCAGGGCTTTCCCTGCCATCTATTGGTTTGTACCACCGCGAGGATGCCAACACTGGCAATCACGATCAGCCCTTTAAACAACCGACTGACAGCCCAGGTAAACGGTATGAGGTTTTGATTGTCAGCCATAGTCGTCATCAAGGGCTCAGCCGCCAAGGCATGAAACGCATCCATCACCCCAGCACAAAACAGCGCCACCCCGATAATAAGGGTAGTGGTATCGCGTGTGATAGAAACATGGATGTATGTCAAGACGATCGTAAAAAACGCAAGGCAAAAGGCACTCCACTCGAGGATGATGTGAGTCACGCTCCCCCTCAAAACCTGATGCAGTGCATTGACCACGGTGCCAGTGGACTCTGCCGTGAGCGAGAAGGCGTCAAGCGGCGCGGGCTGTGAGCCAAAATTTACGCCCAAGACATGCAGCAGCAGCGGCAAAACGCACAGGACGAGCACAGCTCCCACTAAGCTTGGTGGCATGTGCATGCTGTGTCGCGTCGTTTGCTGGGGAGGAATCATGCACCTATCCTTCACCGCTAGATGATAAGCCGATCGGCTGGCTGGATGGAGATTTTCATATCAGCAACACCAACAAAATGCCTCACGCTTCTTTGAGTCCTACGAGACTGCGTTGCCGCAGGGATTGCAGCGGCACCGGAATCTCGGTGTACTGCTGGAGTACGTCCGGTAATGCTGCAGCGATATGCGCCACTGCCACGCTCGTCTCAACCGCGAGAGCGGCAAGGTCACCGACAATACGCCGCAGCGCCCGGACGAGTCCTGTGTCTCCCTGCTTCATACTTCGATTCCTGCCATAGATTGAGAGTAAGCGCAGGGAAGGTCGGTGCTCTGTATGATCGGCAAATCCAGGTTGAATCTTTACTTTTTTTTGTTGGAGCGGGCGCCGGACAATCTCGGTCTGGTTCGTCGGCGGGGCGAGAAAACGCTGTAGGCAGAGACAGCCTGAGAGATAGATGCAGGGAATTGAGTCAAAAAATTGCCTATGGCGTCACCATCATGGCAGCCTGCGCCTCGGTCAGACGCCAAGGCAAACTCTCACGCTCCTTCACAGGCAGCCTCCCTCCCCACCCTGTAGGCCTCTTTCCTACTCCCTGTGCCTCCAGAGCAAACCTCCCTCTACCAGGACGCCAGCCTGGAATGGGCATAGTTTTTGCTCTTACTATCCTCTACGGGTCTCTTCGTCTTCAGGGAAGCCGTTGGCATACCAACCCCTGAATGTGGATATATGCGACCGATGGAAGGGAAGACGCGGCGATGAACGAGAACCTTAACAGACGCGAATTTACTCGGGTGTCCGTGCACATGGAGGTCGAAGTGGCCGCAACGGAGGTAGCCGTCATCAATGGTCACTTGCAGGACGTGAATATGAGCGGCCTCTTCCTTCTCTGCGACACTCTCCTCCCCATAGGTACGCCATGCCGCGTCGTATTACGGCTCGGCAGCCAGGAGGATGAGACGTGTATCGAAGTCAGCGGCAGGATCGTGCGCACGCAAGATGATGGCATGGGCATCGAGTTCACCGAAATCCTTGGACTCGATAGCTTCGGTCATCTGCGCAACTTGGTGCTCTATAACTCCGCCGCATGGACAGACCAGGTTGAGGAAGAATTGCAAAGTCACGTGGGCATCAGGCGACGGCCCTAGTTCAGCTCGGCCGCAATGCGTGCCCTGTGCGCAGACGCATCATCCGTCCCTCAGGACGGAGAGAACACACTCGCCCAATCAGGGGTAGGGAATTGCAGTACACAGTACGAGCGGCAGAACAGTATGGAAGAGCAGCAGAGGGAGTGCCCCGGCTGGCGTCTTCTATCCTTGCTTCTCTGCCCTCGTGGGAGGTTGAAACGATTTGTGCCGTCGAGGCTCACGGCCTCGGTTCTCCAACAGCGCCCGCACGAGCAACGGCAACACGATTGTCGCATCGGCATAGACTTCGGCAAAGCGCCCACCTTCCTCGGGGGGGACAAATTTCCCCCACGAGATCCCTTCAGAATACGTCGAGCCACTCAGGCCCCCCCAATGGACCGGTTCCGGACAGATGCGAACGCCGTAGCGAAAACGTGGCACGGCGAGGCGCGCCAGACCTAAGCGCTCAGTCATAAAGTCGATATAAGGCGCCACTTGCTGGGCCCAATTGCGCGGCACCCCCCCACCAAGGGTGAAAATACCGGTATGTGGAGCACTGAGGATGTGCTGCGCATACTGCTGCAGATCATGATAGGGGTTAAAAGGCGGAATCTGTGCCAGGAGCTCGCCAACCGCGTCGCGCGTATCGTGCCCAGCGGTCTGCACGCGGCCTGCAGCTAAGGCCTGACGCATGGTCCAAAAGGACAGATCAAGCCCCATCTCGGAATCGGTAAAGGCGGGAATAAATACCGGCACACCCTGGCGGTAGGCGCTCTTGAGCACCCCATCACCGGGATACTCCTCGTGCAGCACGCGGCCAATAGCGTGGGTGATGGTCGCCGACGACCAGGTCTGCTGGGGATCAAGCTGACTGAGAGCACGGTGTACCACCACTTCCACATCATTCAGATTGGCTTCCATCTCCAAAGTATCATACACACGGTTATACCCCTGGGCATGCAACACGGTATCATCGACGCCGGCCGGAGGGCGATAGTGCACCAGCCCTACCGACTCTGTCAGGCCGTGCGTTATCAAAGCACCGGTGGCAATCATGACGTCAATCATGCCACAATCGATCATCCGACACAGGAGCACGCCCATTTTGGCCACGGTCATGGCTCCGGAGACTGTGGCGACAACCAGACAGTCGGGATCGTCCACCATGGCTTGCATGACGGCGAAGGCTTCCCCAAGCTGACGACCGCCAAAAGCGGTTTTCTGCATCGCCTGCAGCAGATCGGTAAATGTCTGCACACGATCAGGATCAAGACTTTCGAGGGGTTCTAGGCTATCATCGCGGCCGTCATGAAAGTCTCGGGGCACACTTCCCTCCTTTCTGCTGTCATCGACGCTCGTAACCAAGGCACGCTAGACCCGGGCCAACTCTTCCTCTAATTTTTTCAACGACTGATTGACGATAAGTTTCGCTACGCCACCGATCATGCGCTGCCCAACGTTGGCAATCAGCCCTCCCACCTGGATATCGGCGGTATACGTCAGCACAGTTTGCTCATCTTGCCCCGTTAATGCGACCGCAGCTTCACCCTTGACAAAGCCTGGTGTACCGCTACCATCAATCAACATGCGATAAGACGTGGGGGGCGTTTTATCGAGTAATTGTACCGAGCCAGCATACGTGCCCTTTACCGCGGCGAT